>NZ_DBNGVP010000023.1:0-139127 GCF_057119385.1 Archangium sp.
GACGTCTCCTCTCGAAGAATGGGAGAGATCTGGAAGCGCCCGGCCGTCATGGGCCGCTACACCCTGGCCGTGCTGCCCGATGGACGGAAGTACCCCGTGTGCATCGTGCTGGGCGACCAGCGCGGGCTCGTGCCCAAACATGAAGGCTCCAAGGAAGGGGCCGCCGTGCTGAACCGGGAGTTGCCAGTGAACGCCGTCTGGCGCTGGCCGTAAGGCCAATGCAACTGCATGGACCTCGGCTTCGTGCGTATTCTGGCCATCGCGATCACTCGTTCTGGGCGAAGCCGAGCAGTTGAGCGACGCTGGTTCCTCTCACTTCTCCGGCTTCGGCTCGGTGTGCTCTTGATGGAAGACCAGGCCGTGTTGGCGGTGCCGCTGTTTCTCAAGTGGCTCTGGCGGAACAAGAGGGAGATGTCACGGTCATCTCGCCATCATGTGAAGGGACTTCCATGCACTATCCGGCACCAGGAGAGCGGCTGACGAGCCGGTTCTTGCTGTTCACGGCCGCGCTGTTGCTGTTTTCAGGTTCCAGCCTTGTTCCTGGCGCACTTGAGGACGAGCGCCTCTTCACCACGGAAGCACCGCAATCCTGCCACGTCGTACACGGGGGAGCCATGAAGGATTCGACCTCTCTGAACAGGACGGTGATGGCGCGGGAGTTGCGCAAGGCCGATTACAAGGGGCGCGCCAATACCTGGCACAAGCCATGTCAGGACACCATTCTGGTCGTCAACCTCCAGAAGTCACAGTATGGCGACGTCCATTACATCAATCTGGGGGTATGGGTGAGGTTGCTGGGAGAGAATGAGGCACCCAAGGAGTATCAGTGCCACATCAGACAGCGCGCCACCTCCTTGCGGACCGAAAAAGCCAAGGCGCTGGAGCAGGCGTTGAACTTCGTGGACACGGCCATGAGCCCGGAAGAGCGTGAAGCGCTCATTGCGGAGTTCATGCGGACCGAGGCCATTCCGTTCCTCGAGTCGATCGCGACGATGGAGGGCATTCGAACCGCGGTCGAGACCCAGCAACTCCGCGGTGGCATGGTCCCAGAGCGCCTACGAGACCTGCTCGTCAGCAAGCCCTGAAGCAGGTCCTTCTCCCTGGAGGACACAGCGGCCTGCTACGGCGCTACCAGGTCCCGCGCGCCAAGCGGCGCGAAGCACGCCTCCACGTCGGACTCGCGCACCCCGGCGAGCGTGGGCGGGTTCCACGTGGGCGTGTTGTCCTTGTCCACGAGCACCGCGCGGATGCCCTCGCGGAAGTCCGGCAGCGCGGTGACGTGCTGGCTCAGCCGGTACTCCACCGTCACGGTCTCGTCGTACGGCCTGCCCCGGCACAGCCGCAGCTGGCGCAGCGTCACCTTCAGGCTCGTGGGTGACATGCGCCCCAGCGTGGCCCGTGTCTCCGTGGCCCACGGCGTGCCCTCGGCCTCCAGCGCCGCGAGGATGTCCTCCACGCGGTCCTTCGCGAAGCACCGGTCGATGGCCTCCGCGTGCGCGCTCAGGGGCGAAGTCCCCGGCTCGGAGGCGAAGCCATTCAGCACCCGCGTGGCCACCGCGCGCGCCTCGTCCGTGCTCCAGTCCGCCGCCGCGAGCGCCTCCACCACGGCCTCCAGCCGCTCGTGCGTCACGTGCTGCGTCCCGTACCCGAGCCACATCGCATCCGCGGCGTTGCACCGGGTGCCCGTGAGTCCCAGGTACGTGCCCGCCTCGCCCGGGAAGCGCGGGAGGAACCAGCCACCGCCCACGTCGGGGAACAGGCCGATCGCCGTCTCCGGCATGGCCAGCACCAGCCGCTCGGTGACGACGCGGTGCGAGCCGTGCACCGACAGCCCCAGCCCTCCGCCCATGCTGATGCCGTCCACCAGCGCGATGTACGGCTTGGGGTAGTGGTGGATGAGGTGGTTGAGCCGGTACTCCTCGTGGAAGAAGGCGCGCGCGAGCGGCTCCTGTCCCGCGGGAGCGGGCGAGCCCATCGACAGCGCCACGGCGCGCACGTCACCGCCCGCGCAGAAGGCCCGGCCCCCGGCTCCGCGAATCACCACCGCCTTCACCTGGCTGTCCTTCGCCCACGCCTCGAGCGCCGGGTGCAGCGCGCGAATCATCCCCAGGTCCAGCGCGTTGAGCGCCTTGGGGCGGTTGAGCGTCACCAGTCCCACCGGCCCGCGCCTCTCCAGCTGCACATCCGTGGTCATGGCCGCGCGCCATAGCAGATCCACGCCCCGCGTCGACACCGTGCGCGGGGACGACCCTCACCCCCCGCCCTCTCCCAGAGGGAGAGGGAGTCCGCGCACAACCTCGGCTACTGGATGACCGTCATCCAGCCGTGGCGGTCCGGATGCGTGCCGTACTGGATGGCGGTGAGCGTGTCGTACAGGCGCTGCGACACCTCGCCCACCTTGCCGTCACCAATCACCAGCTGGCCCTCGCGGAAGCCCAGCGCGCCCACCGGCGAAATCACCGCCGCCGTGCCCGTGCCGAACACCTCGCGCAGCTCGCCCTTCTTGTGCGCCTCGCGCATCTCGTCCACCGACAGCTTGCGCTCGCTGACCTTCATGCCCCAGTCCCGCATCAGCGCCAGCGCGCTCTCGCGCGTGATTCCCGGCAGGAACGTGCCCTCGAGCGGCGGCGTAATCACCTCGTCGCCGATGCGCACGAAGAGGTTCATCGTGCCCACCTCCTCGATGTACCGGTGCTCGGCCGCGTCCAGCCACAGCACCTGCGCGTAGCCCCGCTTCTTGGCCTCCATCGAGGCCTGCAGGCCCGCCGCGTAGTTGGCCGCCGCCTTCGCGCCACCCAGGCCGCCCTTCGCCGCGCGCGTGGCCTGCTGCTCCACCCAGATGCGCACCGGCTCGGCGCCGCCCGAGAAGTAGCTGCCCACCGGGCTCAGGATGATGAAGAAGGTGTACTTGTCCGCCGGCCTCACCCCGAGGAACGCCTCCGAGGCGATCACCGTCGGCCGCACGTACAGCGCCGTGCCCGGGGCGCTCGGCACCCAGTCCGCCTCCACCTTCACCAGCGCCTCAATCGCCTCGCGGGCCATCTCCGGCGGCACCGGCGCCATGGCCAGCCGCTCGGCGCTCGTGTACAGGCGCTTGCAGTGGTCCATGATGCGGAAGGCGCGCAGCTGCCCGTCCTTGCCGCGGAACACCTTCGAGCCGTCGAACACCGCCTGCGCGTAGTGCAGCACCGCCGCGCCCGGATCCAACCCCAGCGGCCCGTGCGGAAGAATCCGCGCCTGGTGCCAGCCACGCTCCGGCGAGTACTCCATCCGGAACATGTGGTCGGTGAAGTACTTGCCGAAACCGAGCCCCTCGGACGGAGGCTTGGGCTTCAGGGTGGGGGCGCGCTGGACCTCGATGGGCAACATGCTTCGACTCCTCGGTTCGCGCTTCCACCCCGGAATGTCGTGACAATCCAGGGTAGAATCGAGACAATCAGTTACGTTGGCAGCCTTGTCCCGTCAAGTGTATCGATTGTCACCATGACAAGTTGGATGCCGGAGCTTCGAGGACGCAACGGTCCGCTGTACCGGGCCATCGCGGACGCTCTCTCGGAGGACATTGACGCGGGGCGTCTGGGTCCGGGCACGCGGCTGCCCACGCACCGGGAGCTGGCCGAGCGCGTGGGCGTCACGGTGGGCACGGTGACGCGCGCGTACGCCGAGGCCGAGAAGCGGGGCCTGGTGAGCGGCGAGGTGGGCCGCGGCACGTACGTGAGGGACCGCGAGGTGCCCGTGCACATGCCCTCGCCGGTGGACCTGGCGCATGACGACTCGCCCGTGGAGCTGGGCATCAACGCCCCGGCGACGCCCGAGGGTGACCCGGCCAGCCAGGCGCTGCGCCGCTCGCTGGAGGAGCTGGGCCGGACGCCGCGCCTGTCGGAGCTGCTGGGCTACCAGCCGGCCGCGGGCACCACGGCGCACCGCGTCGCAGGAGCGGCGTGGGCCTCGCGCTTCGGGCTGCAGGCCAGGCCGGAGCAGGTGGTGGTGTGCGCGGGCGGGCACCATGCCATGGAGGTGGCGCTGGCGGCGCTCACCCGGCCGGGGGACACGCTCGCCACCGAGACGCTCACGTACCCGGGCATCAAGGTGATGGCGCGGCGCTTCCAGCTGCGGTTGCAGGGCGTGGCCATGGACGCGCAGGGGCTGGTGCCCGAGGCCTTCGAGGCGGCGTGCCGGGTGGGCGTGAAGCTGCTCTACACCCAGCCCACGTGCCACAACCCGACGGGCGCGGTGCAGCCGGAGGAGCGGCGGCGGAGAATCGCCGAGGTGGCGCGCAAGTACGGGGTGCTGGTGCTGGAGGACGACGCGTACGGGCTGTTGCCGGAGAGCCGGCCGCCGCCGCTGGCGACCTTCCTGCCCGAGGCGAGCTACTTCATCGCCGGGGTGTCCAAGCTGCTCACGCCGGGGCTGCGCATCGGCTACCTGGTGGCACCGGCGCGGGCGCGGGGCGAGCGGCTGGCCGAGGAGGTGGGGCTGGCCTCGTTGATGACGACGCCGCTGATGGCGGAGGTGCTGGCGCGCTGGGTGGAGGACGGCACGGCGGACGAGCTGGTGGTGCGCCAGCGGCAGGAGGTGTGCGAGCGGCTGGCGCTGGTGCGCGGGCTGCTCGGGCGCGAGCTGCCGAGGGCGGCGCTGGCCCCGCTCTACCACCTGTGGCTGGGCCTGCCCGAGGGCCGGCGCAGCGAGGAGTTCGTGGCGCAGGCGCGGCGCAACGGGGTGTCGGTGTCGTCGGCGGAGCTGTTCACCACGGGGACGGGGCCGGTGCCGGCGGCGGTGCGGGTGTGCATCGGCGCCCCGCGCACGCGCGCGCAGCTGGAGCGGGGAGTGAAGCGGCTGCGCGAGGTGCTCGACGCCGGGCCCGAGCCGCTGGCCGCCATCGTTTGAGCCGGAGGCTCACGTTCCTCTGCTTCGGAGGTCTTCTACCGCGTAGGACGGAACTCCTCTGGGATGGAGTCCTGGAGTAGTTCTCTGAGTTCATTGATTTCGGGCTCGCTTTTCGAGCCAAACCGAAGCCGGAGCAGCGCTAGGAGAACAGATAGCGCTTCATCTGCAAGGGCCAGGGGCAGCGGGTCGTATGCAGCGGGATCTTTCGGAACGACGGGAAAAAGACGGTCCAGCCGTGCGACACCGTCGTAAACGCTGGGAGCGCTATTCGCCGGACAGAAGAAGAACTGGCTGTAGAGCAGTGCATCGATCCGATGCCGCATCACTTCAGGAAAGCCCTTGGGATGCTCGTCGGATTGGATTCCGTAGAGAGGGGCGACCAAGACATTCCGCTCTTGGAGGTGCTTCTTGCCTGCTTGGCGAAGGAGCGGGTCAACATCGTCAAAAGCGGTACCTACAGCAGCAACGATGATGGCAAGCCTTCGCTTGGCTTTTTGCACCATCAATTCCTCATTATCGGCGAGTTGCAGCCGATAGACGGGAAGTCCCTGACGCCGTTTGAAGTCGTCTCGCGTCACGTTTCGAATCTGGGCGCGGGCGGATTCATGCTCTCGTGGTTTGTCGCGCTCGACGTCCAGAATCTGGGGGATCGGCGGATACACTGGGACTGGCACCCAGGCGAGTTGACCCAACGTCGGTATCTGGCGGAAGGAGTTCTGATTCAGCGGCTTGTAGAAAGGGCTGATGAGCGTCGTGAGACTCATACGACTTCAGTCCTCAAGGTCTGGCTGTCGCAGGTCGCCGAATGTGACGACCCCAGAGAACTCCGGGCTGTTCTCGCTCACGTCCTCGTAAGCCGCTGCTTGGAGGAATGCTTCATCGTGAGGCCCAGTGTCCACGGGGGTTCTTGGAGATTCATCCAGCGTTCGGCGACGGAGCGATGCCAAGGCCTCGCGAGCTTGCTTCATCTGTTTCGCGGAGAGCTTCATGGCGGGTACACGAACAACCTTCTGTGGAGTCTGTGCCTTCCGAAAATCCAGTGTGTCTCCTGGCTCGATGTGCTGCATCGGCTCGGTTTCGAAGTACACATGCGTCAGCAGGCCGGGAGTATCATCGGCCCACTTTCGTACAGCTGCTTTCATCCCGGAGGTAACGGACATCGAGAACGAATCGAGGATGCGCTCGGCTGGCAGCTCGGACTTCGGGCGACGCCCTCGGTAGACGAATCGCTCCTCGCCGGTGTGCCTCGATTCGTAGGCTTGTTTCTCGATGAGACCTAGGGCTACGGCTTTGTCGATCGCGTTCAGTGATTCTGCGCAATAAGGTCCGAAATGGACGAACTTCCAGGGCCACCCGGTCAACGTGCTGCCCCCTGTTTTGCGCGCGTAGTAGAGATCCGCGAGGTACAGGAACTTGACGAGGCGAATCGGGGTCAACACCTCGTCACGTTCGGCAGCCCATTGGCAGATGAGCTGGACGAGTTCAGGGAGGCGCTCAGCTGGAAAAGAGCCATCCATCAGTCACCAGATAATACTGTCGGGTCTGACAGCGCTACGGCAGGCGAGCGAGCAGGTTCTCGACCAGTGGGTTGATGGGCCACGGTGCAGAGTCTCTTCACTGAAGAGCCCGTCGAGCAGGAGCGGAGACAGCGAACGCGCACAGGTGGGAGATAGATCATACCTCCTGACCGATTGTCGATCCCCCGCGCGCAAAGTTGTGGAGGGGGTGGGTTTTGTCGGTGCTTTTCATGTGGGTGTGTGCATCGGTGCCCCGCACAGATGCGCCCGGATAGAGTGCAGGACGGCGGCTGCGCGAGGTGCTCGACGCCGGGCCCGAGCCGCTGGCCGCCATCGTCTGAGCGGGAGGCATTCGAGCATGGGAAGCAGGGGACCGGGAGAACACGAGGAGCGCCCTTCCGCGTTCCTCGGCGTCCTGCGCTGCCTCGTCGCGATGGTGACGAGCGGACTGGGGCTGGGGCTCGGAGCGTGGCTCGGGTTGTATGCGGTCGGTGCCCTGGACGAGATGCTGGGCGAACCGATGGGCGGCTCGGGTGACTTCCTGCACTTCGGGCACCTGACCCTGCTGTGCACCGTGCTGGCCGCGCCCCTGGGCGCGGTGTTCGGTGCGTTCGGAGGCCACGCCCTGCTCGCGGGACGTGGCTCCCTCTGGGCGGGACTCGGCGCGCTCCTCGTGGGACTGGCGCCGATACTCCTGGTGTCCCTGATGCTCCGGGGCCTCGCGCTCCCGATGCTGCTCCTGCTCCCGGTGGTCGTGGCCGTGGGCCTCGAGCTCGGCCACGGGGCCCGCGTGAGGGGCGGCGGGGAATGAGGCCGAGGCATTTCAATCTGGCGCGCTGCCTCGTGGCGGCGGTGCTGGGCGGGGTGGGGTTGGGGCTCGGGGCGTGGCTCGGGATGGAGGGGGGCCATGCCCTCGACAAGGCCCTGGGCTACCCGCTGGGCAGGGCCGCCGGGTTCATCGGGAACGTGACCTGGATGTGCGGCGCCGCGGTGGCGCCCCTGGGCGCGGTGGTGGGGGCCTTCGGGGGCCACGCCCTGTTGTCGGGACGTGGCTCCTTCTGGAGGGCGCTCGGCACGGCCTTGCTGGGACTGGTGCCGGTGCTCGCGGGGTTCCTGGGGGTGGCGGCCCTCTTGTTCCCCACGGTCCTGCTGGTTCCGCTGGCCGCGGCCGTGGTGCTCGAGCTCAGCAACATGTCCAGCGAGTGAGGGCCCTCGGCTCCTCGCAAGGCAGGAGCTGGCGAGGGGCGGGGCGATTGTCACTCACGGGCAGGTAGCACCCGCCCTCGTGCACGCCCGTGCCGCGAGGGCAGGGGAGCGCGTGCGCGATCCGCACCCAGCAGTGGCCGTGCAGCTCCTCCGAGGGCGGCTCGCACGGCGGCTTGCGCTGCCCCGGGAAGGGCGCCTCCGGCAGCGGGTAGCCGATGACCACCGGCGTCTCGTTCCCCTGGTCTAGGAAGAGGAGGGGCTCGCTGAGGGCCGTCTCGGCGACGGTGGACGCGTGCTTCGCCGCGGAGGGCTCGGGGGGACGAGGCCAGAGCAGCACGGCGCTCCCCGCGAGTGCCGTCATCGCGCAGGCCCAGCCGCCGATGCGCCCCACCTTGCCGCCTCCAGCCCATTCCGCTCTGCCGATCATTCTCGTGTCTCCCATGCGGGCGGCTCGGAGCGCGTGGCCCCGGCCGCCGGTTGTCCTGGCTCGTTGCCCATCACGCCAGGTGACCCTACCCTACCTGAAATGTCAGATGGATGGGTAGACTTCTGAAGTCACGGGGGGGTGGAGCCCTCCGGACAGGCGAGGAGGTGCGCCGAGCCCTTCGACGCGGTACCGCTCGAGCTGGGCCTGCTCTGGTTGGAGCGGGCTGCGGCGAGCCGGTGACACGGGGGGCTGTCGCTCCCGCGGGATGAGCATCTCTCGCGGGGGATGGGCCGCGAGGTGGGAAGGGGCGTGTTTCTCCTCGGAGGAGGGCGTTGGCAGGCCGGTTGCTTCGAGCGGTGCCTCGAAGCATTCGCTGGCGTGGTGCCAGGGTTGGGGGAGTCATCGTGATGGGTCGAGGCGTGGGAGCAGGGGTGGGCGGTCGGGGCGCGCAGTGGCTGCTGTGCTGCGTGGGGTTGCTGGGCGGGGTGATGGCCTGCGGGCCGGTGGAGCCCGGGGAGCTGCGGTGCGCACCCGAGCAGGGCTGGGAGTGTCCCCGGGGCATGCAGTGCATCGCCGGCGTGTGCGCCGAGGAACCGGAGGAGGAGGCGAAGTGCGCGGTGGGGGCGAAGCGCGCCTGCGAGGAGGGCTGCGCGGGAGTGCAGACGTGCGGGGCGGACGGGACGTGGGGCGCGTGCGAGACGTGTGGGCAGGGGCAGCGGTGCGTGGGGAACCAGTGCGTCTGTGATGCGAAGTCCTGCGCGGACGGCTGCTGCCAGGGGAACACGTGCGTGCCGGGCACGGCGAACGCGGCCTGCGGCAAGGGAGGCGCGGCCTGTGAAAGCTGCTCCGGGTCGTGTGATGCGGCCCGGCGCGCCTGTGTGAGTTGTGTGGGGGATGCGCAGTGCGGGGGCCCGACGCCCCGGTGTGACACGGCGACGGGCACGTGCGTGTGCGCGAAGACGGAGCAGACCGAGAGCCGGTGCGGCGACGGGCAGGACAATGACTGTGATGGCCTCGTGGATTGCGCGGACCCGGACTGTGGGGCGAAGTCCTGCGGTGCCAATGGGAAGGTGTGCGGCGGCGCGAGCTGTGCCTGCCCGGGCGGCGCCACCGAGCTCCTGTGTGGGGACGGAAAGGATGATGACTGCGATGGGCTCGTGGACTGCGCGGACCCGGACTGTCAGGGCAGGACGTGCCGCTCGGCGGCGGGCGTGTGCGACCAGGAGGAGGTGTGCACCGCGGGCGTGTGCCCGGCGGACAAGCGCATCGGCAACGACATCGTCTGCCGGCCTTCACGGGGCGCGTGTGATGTGGAGGAGCGGTGCGATGGCCAGGGGGTTTCGTGCCCCGGGGACCGGAAGGTGGCGGCGGGGACGGTGTGCCATGCCTCGGCGGGAGCCTGCGACCCGGCCGAGACGTGTGACGGCGTGACTCCGGCGTGCCCGGTGGACAGGCTCCAGCCCGCGGGCTCCGTCTGCCGCGCGGCGCGGGGGGACTGCGATGTGGTGGAGAAGTGCACAGGCACGAGCGCCACGTGTCCCGCCGACGCCGTGGACAGCGGCAAGTGCAATGACGGGAAGGCGTGCACCACGGACACCTGCGGGATGGATGGCATGTGCCGGTACATCCCGATTGGCGTCTGCTATTGAGAACGGAGAGAGCGCCACTGCGGCGAGGGGTGGCGCTCCTTCCTACGTCTGTTTCATTCCCCTGGACATGACATCCACCAGGGCATCCACGCTGACGTCGATGGTGAAGCCCCAGACGAACACCGCGGCCAGGTCCTGCGCGGTGCCGGTGAACTTCTCGGCGAACAGGAAGAAGCCCACCGCGAGGATTCCGATTCCCGCGATGATCGTCCGCGCCGCCTTGGCCCGCAGCAGCGCCTTGAAGGCCAGTGCATGGCCCACCACGGGAGAAACGGGGGCCGCCGGCTGACGGACCCGCTGGAGCAGTCGGCTCAGCGCCTCGGGAATCGCCCCGAGCAATCCCTGCGGACTCTCCGGGAACGTCACCGGCGGAATGGCGGGGACCGTGGGGAGGGGAATCGCCACGGAGCGCTGGGGTGCCTGCTGATCATCGCCGGAGAACGACTCGAGGATCGGCGAGCCTCGATGGACCGCCTCCTGCTCCTGCCTGTGTTTGACCACCAGGGCCGCGAGCTCCACATAGCGCCGGTGGTCGATGAGCTCCCGCGCCGCGTCGTCCGGTGTGCTCCCGAGCGGTGCCACCGTCACCTGCTTCAACACCCGTTCCAACGGACGGCTTCGGTCGATGAGCCACGCCAGCTGCTCCTCCACCGTGCCGTTCCGCGGCCGGGACCACTCCTGGAGCTCCTGCTCCAGCCCACCCAGGGGAACGCCCCCCGCGTCGAAGACGTCCCGCACGCCGTAGAGGATCCGCAGCAGCTGGGCTCGGAGCTGGGGCTCGGTGTTGAGCAGCATCGTGCGCGCATCGTGGGCGCCCGAGAGCACGGCCCGCAGGTCGAGCTGGGCCGCGTCCAGGGGAATCTGTCTCAAGGCGTCGTGGAGGTGCTCGATCTGCTCGGAGAGCGCCTTCTGGTCCTCCTGCCTCAGGGGCAGCGGCGCGTCATCGAAGCGGGCGAGCTGGGTGTCCACGGCTCCCCGCCAGGTCCGCAGCTTCTCCCGGAGCGCCTGGGCGAGCAGCGCGAGCTGGCTCTCGAGCTCCTGGTCCGCCGCCGCCACGGAGTGGGACTCAAGCCACTTCCGGCTGGCCGCGAGCGCCTCGCGCGCCTTCCCGAGGGTCTCCTGGGTGGAAGGCGGGAGCGACCAGGCGATGGAGAGGAGCTGTTCCGCCTCGGTGAGCCGGGCCTCGGTCTCGGCCTGGCGTCTGTCGAACTCCGCGCGGGCCGCCTCGAACTGCTGCTCCACCTGGGGGAGCTGCTCGGAGAGCCCCTTCACGTCCAGCGTCCGCAACTGCGCGAGCGGCGCGCCCACCTCCTCCAGCGACTTGAGGTAGAGCGGATCCGGCCGCAGACGCCGCTCCTCGTCGAGCTTCAGCCGGAGCGCCTCCGCCTCCACGCGCTTCTCGTTCAGCTCCACCTGGTACTTGAGCCACGTGCGCAGCAGGTAGCCCGTCAACAGGCCCAGGACGAGCAGGAGGGGAACCCAGAGCACCGTCCGCCGGGTGCGCACCTCGTAGGTGACGGTGAGCGGCGTCTGGAGCTGGGGCGAGAGCAATTCCACGGTGCCCTTCGCGGTGCCCACCGGGAAGTCCCCGCTCACCTTATAGGAGATGTCCGCGGAGCCTCCCGGCGGGATGACCACCGGGACGGGCGGCGTGCCGCGAGCCGTGTCGAAGCTCAGGGACCCCGTGAGGGTGGTGTCTCCCGAGGTGGCCGCCGTGACGGGCTGGATGGACAGGTGCGTCACCCGCGAGCGCCCGCTCGTCTCCGAGAGCGTGAAGAGGCCCGGGGTGTCCTGGTGTCGATTGAACAGGCCGATGACCCGCTCCATCAGGGGCGTCGCCTGCGCCCGGAGCCGGGCCTCGGGGACGAGCACCTGCAGCTTCAGGTACTGCTGCTCCTGTCCCTGCCGCAGGGAGAGCTGCACGTCATAGGTGCCGGGCTGCGGCAGCTTCGCGAGCTCGACCGTCAGCGAGATGCCGGGGTGCTGCCCGGGAGCGGACTCGGAGAGCGTGGCGGTGAAGGCCTCGCGCAGCGCGTTGTCGTGCCAGTCGCCGAGCCCCACGTCGATGGGCTTCTCGCCGATGTCCAATCCCTCCAGGGTGCCACCGGCGGGCGGGGCGAGGGCGATCCACAGCGTCCGCGCGTCCGCGTCCACCTTCACCGAGTAGACCCGGCCCGCCGGCAGCTCCACCAGGTCCCTGGCGAGCGCCGGGGCCGCGAGCCACAGCGCGAGGCAAAGGGGAAGCAGGCCCGTCGTCCGTCTCATGGAGCTCCTCCGACCAGGAGGCCGGAGTATTCGCTTGTCCATGGCGCGACGGGAAGCCTCGTTCGCGGGCCGCTGTCAGGAGTTGACCGCGCGGGGCACGGGCTCGGCGTCGAGCCAGGCCAGCAGCGGCGCGAGGAAGGGGGTGAGCCGCTTGTAGGTGCTCGTGTCGGCGGGCACGGTGCGCAGCACCCCGGCGAGCCGGCGGCGGCGCGCGGGATCCTCCACCTCGGTGGCCACGGGGGCACTGTAGGTATGGATGGTGAAGAGGATGGCGCCCGTGCGCGGCATCAACGAGAGCGTCTGCCGCTCCAGCCGCAGGAAGCACCGCTCCCCGGCGTTGTCCGGAGTAATCCCCTCGAAGAGGTGCCGCCACTCGGGGAAGCTCCAGGGCTCGAGGTCCATCCGGTCCGTGACGGTGATGGCCCAGTTGCAGCGGGTGACGGTGCGCCCGGGTTTGAGGCCCTCCATCAGCCGCGTGGTGGCCACGCCCAGCTTCTCACCGAAGCCCGGCACCGGCGCGTGGATGTCGAGCAGCGAGCGCCCCATCTTCTCGTCCAGGCTCCACATGGAGGGGAAGCACAGCTGCCCGGCCATCATCGGCAGGCCCTCGCGCGTGCCGTCCATCAGCAACAGGTCCTCCTGCACCTGCCGGCCCAGCCAGTCCAGCGGCGCCAGGGGCAGGCTGCCCGAGTCCCCCGGGGTGAAGCGTGTCTCCGTGCCGAGCAGGAGGTTGCGCCAGTGCCAGCGCCCGCCCTCCACCTCCAGGGCGAAGTGCCGGGGGTGCTGGCGCGCCAGGAGGGGCAGCAGCTCCGTCACCGTCTCCCACTGGTGGGGCTCGGTGCCGGGCAGGGCCTGGAAGCGGGCGTGGAGGTTGGCGGAGAGGTGGGCCTGTTTGAGGGCGAGCTCCCGGGCGTAGTGCGCCTCGTCGACCTCGATGAGGGTCTCGCCGGGGCGGAGCGCGCGCACGCCCAGCGTCATCGCGTAGCTGTCCTGCTCGAAGGGGAAGTAGGGCAACACGTGGTGGCTCTCCGGCTCCCGATTGTACGGCCTGCACTCTCCCCCGGGAACAGCCATTCCCAGACGCCGGCGCGTGGCGTTGAACCGATGGGGATGGCCTGTGCGCGGGTGCCGCGGTGCGCAAGAGGGCGGCCGGGCAGGGGAGCCCTCCGGCGGCCGTTGCTGGGACGGAGTGGGCTGCGCGGCCCGCATGTCCCCGGGGCCCCCGCGCGAGCACGGTGCGTAGCTTGTCCGTGCATCGCCGCGGACGGCAGGGACGGCGACAGGGAGGGAAGCGGACAATGCAAGCCATGATCTTCGAGGGGCCCTACCGCGTCTCGGTGGGGAACAAGCCGGACCCGGTCATCCTCCACCCCAATGACGCCATCGTGCGGGTGACGCGCTCGGCCATCTGCGGCTCGGACCTGCACCTGCTGCACGGCTTCATCACGGACACGCGCGTGGGGTGCACCTTCGGCCACGAGTTCGCCGGGGTGGTGGAGGAGGTGGGCACCTCGGTGCGCACGCTCAAGCCGGGGGACCGGGTGGTGGTGCCCTTCAACATCTCGTGCGGCACCTGCTTCTACTGCCAGCGCGGGCTGACGGCCTGCTGCGAGAACACCAACCCCAACAGCGAGATGGCCTCGGGGGTGTATGGGTATTCGCACACCACGGGGGGCTACGAGGGCGGCCAGGCGCAGTACGTGCGCGTGCCCTTCGCGGACGTGGGGCCCATGAAGATTCCGGACGACATGGACGAGGAGGAGGTGCTCTTCCTCAGTGACATCCTGCCCACGGGCTACCAGGGGGCGGAGATGGGCAACATCCAGCCGGGGGACACGGTGGTGGTGTTCGGCGCGGGCCCGGTGGGCCTGTTCGCCATGAAGTCGGCATGGCTGCTGGGCGCCGGCCGCGTCATCGCCGTGGACAGCCTGGAGTACCGGCTGGACTTCGCGCGCAAGTACGCGCAGGTGGAGACGCTCAACTTCAAGGACGAGGAGAACATCGTCGCCACCTTGAAGGAGCTGACGCGCGGCCGCGGGCCGGACGTGTGCATCGACGCGGTGGGCCTGGAGGCGGAGGGCTCGGCGATGCACAGCATCCTGGGCGTGAAGCTGAAGCTGGAGGCGGGCTCGCCCACGGCCATCAACTGGGCGATTCAATCCGCGCGCAAGGGCGGCACGGTGTCCATCATCGGCGTGTACGGGCCGCCGTGGAACATGGTGGCGATCGGCACGGCGATGAACAAGGGACTGACGCTGCGCATGGGCCAGTGCAACGTGAAGCGCTACATGCCGCACCTGCTGGAGCACATCCGCGCGGGGCGCATCGACGCCAGGGGCATCATCACGCACCGCTTCCCGCTCGCCGAGCTGCCGCGGGCGTACGAGCTCTTCGAGAAGAAGCGGGATGGGTGCATCAAGTGCGTGCTGCTGCCGCACGGGCATGCGTGAGGAGACACGGGATGGCTGCTGAGCATGAGCAGGACATGACGACGGCGGAGCAGGTGCACGCGGACATTCCGGGCTGGGGCGTGGACGGAGACCCGGAGAACCGGCCCGGAGTGCCCATGCTGTTGAAGCCGGAGCCGCGCGGGGGCGCGCATTGGCACAGGCCGGAGCGCCAGCCGCCGCCGGACTTCCCCGTGTTCAAGCGGGCGGAGCTGGATGAGCTGACACCGGCGTTCGGCACGGCGGCGCCGCCCAAGGGGTTGAGCGGGGTGCTGCGGCGGGTGGCGTACGCGATACCGGAGAACCGGGTACGGCACGTGATGCTGCTGTTGATGGCGGACCGCGTGGACGTGCTGGAGTCGAGGCTGCTCGGGAGCCCGGCGAAGACGCTGGGCACGGTGCTGAGCCTGGTGGGCGGAAGCTGGCTGCTGGGACGGCTGCGGACGTAGATGACCCACCTGCGGGGACACCTCCCCACTTCCTCTCTCCCCTCTGGATAGGGACGGGGTGAGGGTGCTGGGGAACCCGGATTCCCCACGCCCACGCCCACGCACCTACCCGCGAGCCGTAGTCTGGTGAACAGGCGGGCACGGGAAGCCACGGCCGCGGCCGCTCGCGAGTGAATGCGCCGGGCGGTACGCTCGTCTGCCCGGATGATGCTTCGCAAGCTCCTGCTGCCATTGATGCTCGCGGTGCTCGGCTCGGCTCCGGCCGTGGCCGCATCGCGTGGACCGGTGACGCCCGCGGCGAAGTCGAAGAAGGCCACGGCGAAGCCGGTGGTGAAGGCCACACCCGCCCAGAAGAAGCGGCCCGCGGCCCCCCTGCCCAAGGGACGCCGTGTGGCCACCCGCGCGGGGAAGCTCGTGGGCGCCTCGCTCACGGCGTACCGCGTCCCGGACGACTGCTCCGGCCTGGTGCGCGCCGCCTACCAGGCCGTGGGCATCGAGCTGCTCTCGCACGGCACGCGGCCCGGGGAGAACGCGGTGAGCGCCATCCACCGGCGCGCGCAACGCGCGGGGGCCCTGCACCAGCGCACGCCCAAGCCCGGCGACATCGTCTTCTTCCGCGAGACGTATGACCGCAACCGCGACGGGGAGCGCAACGACGGGCTGACGCACGTGGGCGTCATCGAGTCGGTGGAGCGCGACGGCACCGTGGTCTTCGTGCACCGCGGCGGCAGTGGGGTGAAGCGCTCGCGGATGAACCTGCGCTTCCCGACGAAACGCGAGCAGGGCGGGCGCGTGTTGAACGACTACATCCGCCGGGCCGAGGATGGAGAGCGCGCGAGATTCGCCAGCGAGCTCTTCAGCGGCTACGCCTCGGTGTCGCGGCTGTAGTCCCCGGGCTCCGGGGAGCGGGCGTGCCTCCGGCCGGGGGCCCGTGCCCTCCCTCGTACCCCGGTGAGTACCTACCCCCCAGGGCAGGAGGAAGAAAAGGCGCGGGCGCTGTTGAACGGGTGGACTCTGCTGCCCCTGGGGTACGGGTGAGCGACACGCGGCCGCACAGTACGCGACGGGCCATGGAGCGGCTGCTGCGGCTCCAGAAGGTGACGAGCAAGCTGTCGCAGGCGCTCACGCCCGAGCAGGTGGCCCGCGTCATCGTCCAGCAGGCGGGGCCGGCCATGGGCGCGGCCGAGTGCTCCATCTACCTGTGGGAGGAGCCGGGAGTGCTGCGGCTCGTCCAGTTGGTGGGGGTACCCCAGTTGGATCTCGATGGCTGGAGTTGCGTGCCGCTGGAGATGCCGGTGCCCATCGCCGACGCGGCGCGCACGGGCGAGCCCGTCTGGATGGAGTCCCCGCAGGTGCTGCTCGAGCGCTACCCGTCGATGGAGGGCGTGCCGTTGAACCCCCAGCGGGCGTGGGCCAGCCTGCCCCTGGACGTGGAGGGGCGGGTGCTGGGGGTGCTGACGCTCGGCTTCGAGCGGGAGCGGGGCTTCGCGGCGGAGGACCGGGACTTCGCCTGCCTCGTCTCGCGGCAGTGCGCGCAGGCGCTGGAGCGCGCCCACCTCTACGCCCGCGAGCGCGAGCTGCGCGAGCAGGCCGAGCGGGCCCGGGCCGAGGCCGAGGCGCACCGCCGGCGGATGGAGCTGGAGCGCAACCGCCTTCAAGCCGTGCTGCAGCAGTTGCCCCAGGCCGTCATCCTCGCCGAGGCGCCGGAGGGCCGGCTGGTGATGGGCAACGCGCAGGCGGTGCGGCTCCACGGGGAGACCGTGCCCGCCAACTGGAGCAAGGAGGAGTACACGACGGCCAGGACGGGCTTCCACGCGGACGGGCGGCCCTACTCCCCCGACGAGTGGCCGCTGGTGCGGGCCCTCACCCGGGGCGAGGTGGTGCGCGGCGAGGTGATGGAGGTGGCGCGCCCGGACGGCTCGCGCTTCAGCCTGTCGGTGAGCGCCGGGCCGGTGCGCGACGCCGAGGGCCGGGTGACGGCCGCCGTGGCGCTGATGGAGGACATCACCGAGCGGCTGCGCCTGGAGACGTCCCTGCGCCAGGGCGAGGCCGTGTTCCGCCGCATCATGGAGTCGGACATGATGGGGCTGGCCTTCTCGGACGCGGAGGGGCGCATCCACGAGGCCAATGACGCCTTCCTCTCGCTGGTGGGGCATGGCCGCGAGGTGCTGGAGCGGGGAGGGCTGCGGTGGCAGGCGCTGGTGCCGCCCGAGGGGCGGGAGGTGGGGGAGCGCGGGCTGCGCGAGCTGTGGGCGCGCGGGGGTGGCCTCCGCCTTCGAGTTGGAGCTGCTGCGCCGGGATGGCAGCCGCGTACCGGTGCTGACGGGCTCGGCGCGGGTGGAGGAGCAGGAGCGCATCCTCAGCTTCGTGTTGGATTTGTCGGACCTCAAGCGCGCGGAGGGGGCGGTGCGCTTCCTCGCCACGGCCAGCCGGGTGCTGGGCCAGTCCCTGGAGGTCTCGGACGCCACGCTCCAGCACGTGGCGTGCCTGGCGAGTGTGTCGGTGGCCTCGTGGTGTGTCATCGACCTGGTGACGCCCGAGGGGGGGCTGCGGCGCGCGGCGGCGGCCCATGAGGACCCCGCGAGGGAGCTGAAGCTGCTGCGGGCCTGGCCCACGCCCTCGCCGCACGACTCCGGGGGCCGGCTGCTGGAGGCGTTGCACTCGGGCGAGCCGCTGCTCTTCCAGGACTTCCGCGCGGAGACGTGGCGGGAGGTGTCGTCGGGCTTCGTGCCGCTGGAGCAGGTGATGGAGGCGGGGGAGGTGTGCTCGGTGATGGTGGTGCCGCTGCGCTCGCACGAGCGGGGGCTGGGGCTCGTCACGCTGGGCACGTGCATGCCGCGGCGGCGCCAGGGGCCGGAGGACCTGGCCATGGGGCAGGAGCTGGCCCACCGGCTGGCGGCGGCGCTGGAGAGCGCGCGGCTCTTCCTGGAGTCCCAGCGGGCGGTGCGCCTGCGCGACGAGTTCCTCGCGGTGGCCTCGCACGAGCTGAAGACGCCGCTGACGCCGCTGCGGCTGCAACTGCAGGGCCTGAGGCGGGGGGTGGAGGCACAGGGGGGTGAGCCGGTGCCGCCCGAGCGGATTCTCCGGGCGGTGCGCAGCTGCGAGTCGCAGGTGCGCAAGCTGGCGGGGCTGGTGAATGATCTGTTGGACGTGTCGAAGCTGGCGCGGGGCCGGCTGCCGCTGCACCTGGAGGAGGTGGACCTGGGGGCGGTGGCGCGCGAGGTGCTGGAGCAGCTGTCGTCCGAGGCGGTGAGGGCGGGCTGCCGGGTGGAGCTGATGGACGGGGAGCGGGTGGTGGGGAGGTGGGACCGGTCGAGGTTGGAGCAGGTGGTGACGAACCTGCTGACCAACGCGCTGAAGTACGGCGCGGGCCGGCCGATCCACGTGCACGTGGGGTGGGGGCACGGGGTGGCGAGGCTGTCGGTGCGGGACGAGGGGATTGGAATCGCGCCGGAGCACCGGGGCCGCATCTTCGGCAAGTTCGAGCGCGCGGTGTCCGAGCGCCACTACGGCGGGCTGGGGCTGGGGCTGCACATCACCCAGCAGATTGTCAGCGCGCTGGGGGGCTCCATCCTGGTGGAGAGCGAGGTGGGGAAGGGCTCGACGTTCACCGTGGAGCTGCCGCCGGACGCCGCGGAGGCGGGCGCGCGGGCTATGCTCGCGCGGCCATGATCCTTCCCGCCCAGCGCCACCTCTTCGACCTGCCCGATGACGTCACGTGGCTCAACTGCGCGTACATGTCCCCGCAGCTGCACGAGGTGAGCGAGGTGGGGAAGGAAGCGGTGATGCGCAAGGCGAAGCCGTGGCTGCTGAAGCCGGAGGACTTCTTCACGGACTCGGAGGCGCTGCGCAAGCTCTTCGCGCGGCTGGTGGAGGCGGACGCGGACGGGGTGGCGCTGGTGCCCTCGGCGAGCTACGGGCTGGCGGTGGCGGCGGCGAACGTGCCGGTGAAGGTGGGGCAGCGGCTGCTGGTGCTGGCCGAGGAGTTCCCCTCCAACGTGTACCCGTGGCGCGAGCTGGCGGAGCGCGCGGGAGGGCAGGTGGTGACGGTGCGCCGGCCGGAGGATGGGGACTGGACGCGGGCGTTGCTGGAGGAGCTGGACGAGCGCACGGCGCTGGTGGCGGTGCCGCACTGCCACTGGACGGACGGAGGGGTGGTGGATCTGGTGCGGGTGGGGCAGCGGGCGCGCGAGGTGGGCGCGGCGCTGGCGGTGGACGCGACGCAGTCACTGGGCGCGCTGCCATTGAGCGTGGCGGAGGTGAAGCCGGACTTCCTGGCGGCGGCGGGCTACAAGTGGCTGATGGGGCCGTACAGCCAGGGCTACCTGTACGTGGCGCCGAGGTTCCGCGAGGGCCGGCCCCTCGAGCACAACTGGCTGATGCGCGGGGGGAGCGAGGACTTCGCGCGGCTGGTGGACTACCGGGACGACTTCCAGCCGGGGGCGAGGCGCTTCGATGTGGGGGAGCGCAGCAACTTCGTGCTGGTGCCGATGGCGATGGCGGCGCTGCGGCAGTTGCTCAAGTGGGGCGTGGCGGACGTGCAGGAGACGCTGCGCGCGCTGACGGAGCGGGTGGCGAAGGGGGCGAGGGCGCTGACGCTGGAGGTGCCGCCCGAGTCACAGCGGGCGGGGCACATGGTGGGGCTGAAGCGGCGGGGAGGCTACGGGCCGGACGTGGCGGCGAAGCTGGCGGCGCGCAAGGTGTTCGTGAGCGTGCGCGGTGACAGCATCCGCGTGTCCCCGCACCTCTATAACACCGAGGCGGATGTGGACCGGCTGCTGGAGGAGCTGGACGCGCTCGTGTGAGCCGGTGGCACCACCTGCGAGCGGGCGAAGGAGGCCTCGTAGTCCGGGGCGAGCGTGCCGAAGAGCCGGTCCCACACGACGGTGTAGAAGCCGTAGTGGTGGGCGAGGTCCAGGTGGTGCCGGGCGTGGAAGGTGGTGGTGGCCACGGCACGCAGGAGGGGCCAGCGCACCCAGCCATCCGGGAAGGGCTCCACACCCAGGTGTCCGAGCAGGCCCCAGAGCGTGTTGAAGACGAGGTAGAGCAGCATGCCGGCCCACGAGGCCTCATAGGCCACGCACACGGCGAGCCACAGGGCGCCGAAGCCGAGCACCTCCAGCGGGCTGAGGACGAAGAGGGTGAGGGGCCGGGCGCGCTCGTAGCGGTGGTGGGGCGCGTGCAGCCAGCCGTAGAGCAGCGGCAGGTGCGCGGTGCGGTGCAGCAGGTACATGCCCAGGTCCATCACCCCCACGAGCACCAGCACGTCCACGAGCACGCGGGGGCCCCAGTCGAGCCGGAAGTGTATCCACCCCTCGCGCCACAGCAGGAGGCCGGCGAACGTCACCACCGAGTTGAGCACGACGCACACCGTGGCGAGCACCCACTCCTCGCGCTGGAGCGGAAGGGCCTCGGGGGCCACGCGGCGGTGGGAGTAGCGCCGCACCAGCCACTCCCCGAGCGCCACGGCCAGCAGGAGCACCAGGGCATTCTTGGCCAGGAAGACGAGGGCGGCCTGCCACAGCGGCACGGTGCGCAGCCAGTCGATGATCTGGTGCATGGGACGTACTCCTTCCTTCCGCTCGGGTGCTTCCGGTGCTTGCATCCGCGAGCATGACAGACCGTGAGCAGCGCCGCACCCAGGCCCGGGAGTTCGACCTCGTGCTCTTCGGAGCCACGGGGTTCACCGGACGCCTCGTCGCCGAGTACCTCGTGAAGAAGCGCCCCTCGCTCCGCTGGGCCCTCGCCGGCCGGAGCCTCGACAAGCTCGAGCGGGTGCGAAACGAGCTCGCCTCGCTGGAGCCCTCCGCGAAGGAGCTGCCCCTGGTGGCGGGTGACAGCCTGGACAAGGCGGCCATGGACGCGCTCGCGAGGCGCACGCGCGTGGTGTGCACCACGGCGGGCCCCTACGCCCGGTATGGAAGCCTGTTGCTCGGCGCGTGCGCGGAGCAGGGCACCCACTACTGTGACCTGACGGGCGAGACGCACTGGGTCCGGGAGATGATCGACGCCCACCATGCCCGCGCGGTGGAGACGGGGGCGCGCATCGTCCCCTCGTGCGGCTTCGACTCCATCCCGTCGGACCTCGGGGTGCTGCTGCTCCACGAGCAGCTCGCCGCGAAGGGCGGGCGGCTGGCCGAGGCCCACTACCGGGTGCGGCGGATGAAGGGCGGCGCGAGTGGGGGAACCATCGCCAGCGGGCTCTACGCGGCGGAGCGGATGAGTGACCCCGCGGTGCGCCGGGTGATGGGGGATCCGTTCTCGCTGAGCCCGGAGGGAGCGCCGGAGCGGAAGGGGCACGGGGACTGGCTCCGCCCGAGGCGAGACCCGGAGACGGGGCGGTGGCTGGCGCCGTTCTTCATGGCGCCGGTGAACACGCGGGTGGTGCGGCGGAGCAACGCGCTGCTCGGCTACGCCTACGGGCGCGAGTTCCGTTACGACGAGGCGATCGACGTGGGGCGGGGCCTGGGGGGAATGGCGCGGGCGGCGGCGACGAGCGTGGGCATGGCGCTGTCGGGAGCGGTGGTGTTCGGGCCGGTGCGCAAGCTGGCCGAGCGCTTCCTGCCCGCACCGGGCGAGGGGCCGAGCCGCGAGCAGCGGGAGAGCGGCTTGTTCGAGATCGAGCTGCTCGGGGTGGGGACGGCGGGGGAGCGGGTGCGAGCGCGCGTGGGGGCGAAGCAGGACCCGGGGTACGGGGCGACGTCGTGGATGCTGGGCGAGTCCGCGCTGTGCCTCGCCGAGGACGCGCTGCCGGAGCGCGGAGGGCTGCTGACCCCGGCCTCGTGCATGGGGATGAAGCTCGTCGAGCGGCTGCGCGCCGCGGGCATGACGTTCCAGGCCGAGGCCCCCTGAAGCAAGCCCCCACAGGGTGTTGCGAGGAGCCATCGGTGGGCTCACCGGTGTTTCGGTGAGCCCAGGGGGTGACGCATCCGACCGCGTCAGCGGAGTGACGCCCCCGATGCGGTGACGTGGCCCCGGAGTCTCACGAGGATGTCCCGGGCGCGCGTCCAGAGAATCGAGCCACCCTCCTGGGGCTCCAGGAAACGGGTGGCGTAGGGGAAGCGAGTGGCCAGCGTGGCGCCGAAGTCGGGCGAGTGGACGGTGCTGGTGTCCGCGCCGCCGTACCAGAGGTCCACCGGGACGGTGATGTGCTCGGGCTCCACCAGCCACGGGTTCAGCGCGTTGACGAGATCCCTCGCGTACCCCTGAGCGCCCTGGGAGAAGCCCTCGCGCAGGGCCCGCTGGTACGCCGGGCCGAACGAGTCACTCAGGTAGAGCGCCCGATCGCGCTCGCCGCTCATGCCGAGGATGAGCTGCCACAGGCCGTCCCACGTGGCCATGCGGGAGAAGGACTGCTCGAAGCCGGCGGGGTCCTGGCGGGCGGCGCGGACCATCGAGGCCACATCCGGGTGCAGGCGCGGCGCGAGGGACGGCCAGGCGAGGTCATCCTGCCCGGACACGAGGGCCACGGCCTTCACGAGCCCTCGGCCCGCGAGCGCCAGCGCGAACGGTGCGCCCTGGGAGAATCCCACGGCGGTGACGTCCCGCGGCTCGAGCGCGGTGAGCAGCTGGCGCACGTCCTCGGCCCAGGAGGCGAAGGTCTTCTCCGGGTGCGGAGTGGACGCGCCGAGGCCGGGCCGATCGATGGAGAGGAGCCGCAGGCCGAGCTCCGCGAGCGCATCCGCGCCGAAGCCGAGCGAGCCGCTCATGGCGGCGCCGGTGCAGAACAGGACGGGGAGGCCGTTGACGGGTCCCCACTCGGACCAGGCGAGGGTGCGGCCGTCGTTCAGCCGCAGGGTCGTCTGTCTTTCGGGAGGAGTGACACGCACGTTCATGCGGCGGGATGATAGCGGCGTCCCCGAGACATGCAGTGCGGGAAAAGAGGCTCAGGTCCACGCGTCCGCTCGCAGGAAGGCGTCCTCCCGTTCTCCCGCGAGGTGCTCCCGGAGCTCCCGGCTGAAGCACTCCAGCTCATGATAGGTCGTCTGGAGCTCGACCTCGGTCATGTGCTGGGACTGCGGGCGCTCGGAGGGGCTGACGGTCGTCGCGACACGAACGCGGACGCCGATGTGGCCGGCAGCGTCCACCTGATAGGCGGAGATCGCCAGGTGGATTTGCTCCAACCGGTCGTTCCTCCAGTATCCACCGGCGAGGCCCGTCCGGGCCTCCTCGGCCAGAGGAAACGCCGCGAGCGCCGAGGCGAACCGCTCGAGCTGCTCCGTGCCGAACCAGGCGCTGCCCTGCCCGCTGAAGCCCTGGGAGCGGACACTGGCATGAAGCTTCCCGGTGCCGTCGTCATCCGGCTCGAACGCGAGACGCAGTCCGTCATCCTTCATGGGCACATCCTCCCTTCACGCATCCGCGTGGCACGTGAAAGGGAGACTAGCCCACCCGCGTCCACTCACACCGTGGCGGGTTGGACACGGTCCATCAGCGGGGGAGGCTGAAGCGCAGGCGGAAGACGTACTCCACCTCGATGGGCTCGCCCCCGTCCGTCGCGGGCTCGAAGTGCAGGCCGGACAGTTGGCGGAGGACGGCCCACTCCAGGTGCGGCAGGGGCTTGCTGATGCAGCAGTCCTTCGTCTCTCCCTCCGTGGTGATGCGGCACTGGGCGATGAGCAGTCCCTGCACGCGCGCCTCGTACGCGTCCCGGGTGTACGTGGGCCAGCTTCCCGAGAGCAGCCGGGGCATGCTCATCCCCGGTCCGAAGAGCCGGGCCACCGGACGGCTCGGGTCGGAGCAGCTCCGGATCTGGCGGGGGTGGAGCGCCTCCTGCTCGGGACGCTGGAAGTCGGCGCGCCAGCCCGTGGGCGTACGCTCGAACAGCACCGTCTGCCAGGTGGTGGTGGTCTCGGGGTGGCGGTGGATCCACTGATTCAGCGCGATGAGGCGCCGCGTGGGCGACGAGGGGTTGAGGATGGGCGACGTCCTCAGCGACGCGGCTTCCCAGCGGGGGCGGGTGTACCGGACGGAGCCGGCGGCCTGCCCGTTGCCGTCATCCACCTCGCGCTCCACCGAGCACTCGACGAAGCGGGACAGCGCGGCTTGGAGGCCGGGCCGGTCGAGGTCCATCTCCGGCAGGTACGAGGGATGGCGCCGGAGGAAGTCGAGGTCCTCCTGCCGGATGAGCTCGGAGGGGCGGTAGGACTCCGGGAGGCGCGAGAGCACGGGCTCCGGGAGCAGCTGGTACTGGCAGAGCACTTCCGCGATCCGGGCCCGCGTCAGCTCCGGGCGCGGTGCCTGGAGACTCCCGTGCCACGGGCGACGGCGGCGCTTCCCACGGACGCGGAGGGCGCCGCGCACCCTCCGAGCAGAAGCACGAGCCAGGTCAGCCACGAGGAGGAGCGGAGCATGCGATGAGGCCTCGCCCCGCAGTCTACGCCAAGCGTGGGTTGAAGATGTCGAACTCCAGGCTCGTCGCCACCAGGTTCATCGGCGCCTCGTGGTGGTATGCTCTCGGGATACGATTCCAGGTCAGTCCGAGTCGAGGAGAAGTCAGTCCGAGTCATATGACCACGACGTTCCTGCTGGATGTGTGCGAGACGCACCTGGATGAGGCGGAATGGTTCTGGACGCGGTGGGAGCACGCACTGGCGGCGCCTGACTACGATCTGGCCGACACGGCAGAGGTGGAGGAGCGGCTGCTGGCTCATGTGGATGGGCTGAGTGAAGGCGGGCCGCCCGTGGTCGAGGCGTTGCTGCGGCCAGCGTTGGAGTCAGAGGAACTGGCGCGAGTGTCCGCGGCGTTCCTGGCGTTTCTCCAGTCGCATCCGCCCGCAGAAGAGGTGCGTGCGTGGGTGTGCGATACGGTTCCCGCGCAGCACTCCGCCATGCGGAGGGTGTTGGAGGTGTGTGACTGGGAGGGGGTGGGCACAGCCCTGCTACCGTTGCTCGAGGGGACGGATACGGAACTCCAAGCGCTCGTGCTGGACGCACTTGTCTTCCGTGAAGAGCTCCCAGATGAGGTGCTGGCTGACTTCCTCCCTCACGAGGACCCCCGGATGCGCATGGCGGCGATGCGGGGATTGCGCACGCTGCCACGGACGAATGCGCGAGCACTGTTGTCCTCGGCGCTCGCCTCCGTGAATCCCGTCATCCGAGACGCGGCCATCGAATGGGGATTGGCGGTGGGTTCCCAGGAGGCGTGGGCGGTGTGCAGGCAGGCCGTGAAGCAACAGGGCCGTGAGTCCCTTGTCCTCTGGGCGATGGGCGCTGACGAGGAGGATGTGGCACTGCTCGTGGACCTGCTGCGCATACCGGAACGCCGTGCCGGCGCCTTGTGGGCGTTGGGGTTCAGCGGGCGTGTGACTGCGGCAGAGGCGTGCCTGGAGTGGATGGAGGATGCGCAGGTCTCACGGCTGGCCGGTGAGGCCTTCAGCTCCATCACGGGTCTGAGCATGGACGGTCCCCATGCCCTCCCCCCCGAGCCACCACTCGAAGAGCCCATTCCCCTCGAGATGGAGAACCTCGACGCCGACCTGACTCCTCGTCCAGAGGACGATCTACCAAGGCCGGACGCCGAGGCCGTGGCTGCCTGGTGGCGGGGGGCTCGTGGGCGCTTTGTCCGGGGGACTCGCTACTGGCTGGGTCAACCCTTTCAGGGCGAGCTGCTCCTGACCGCACTGGAGCGAGGGCCCATGCGGCGTCGGCATGTGTGGGCACGGGAACTGGAGATTCGCAGCAGACGTGCCTGCCGTGTCGAGTCGCGAGCTTTGACGCGCCGGCAACGAGTCGAACTGAAGCGGGCGGCCTCCATGGGGATTCGTCTCCCGGGTGCTTCCTTTGCCCGGCTTCTCACCGGGTAGGTCCAAGGAGTTTTCGTGCTCCAGGTTCGCAACAAGACCCCCTTTGTTCCTGGCATGTTCCTGTTCCCCGATGAGCAGGGGGTGGACACGCTGTATGTCGCGCTCAAGGCCTCCTTCGAGGTGCGCGGCGGAGCCCTCTTCCTCGCGGACAAGCAGTGCCCCCTGGTCATGGGGGATGAATACCGGGGAGCACCTGGGAGTTCGAGCTTGAGCGCTTCCAGTGAGGCTCATCTGTTGAAGCCCGGGACGGACGTGCTGCTGGAGGGCGAGGCCCATGCGCCGAAAGGGCGCGCGGTGGAGTCATGCCTCGTCTCGGTGCGTGTCGGTCCGCTCCAGCAGGTGCTCCAGGTCTTTGGTGACCGGAAGTGGAAGAGCGGATGGGCGTCGCCAGACATCTCGAAGCCGGAACCCTTCGTGAGGATGCCGTTGGTCTGGGAGCGGGCCTTCGGTGGGTCGCACGAGGTGGGGGATGGGCGTGTGCTGGCGGAGGCGCGCAACCCGGTGGGGCAGGGCTTCCGGGGGAAGCGGAGCGGCTCGGAGATGGCGGGACGCGCGCTTCCCAACCTGGAGGATCCACACCACCTGCTCGGCTCCATTTCCGATGCGCCCGCGCCGATGGGGGTAGGGCCGGTGGCTCCTGCCTGGGAGCCACGCAAGAGCTGTGCTGGGACGTATGACGAGGAGTGGCAGAAACGGCGTGCGCCCTACCTGCCGCGGGACTTCCGTCCGGAGTTCTTCTGTGTCGCGCCGCCAGCTCTACGAGCACGAGCGGGCTTGAAGGGGGGCGAGTCAGTGGAACTGCTCAATGTATCCCCAGAGGGGGTGCAGCGTTTCATCCTGCCTCGGTGCGAGTTGGATGTGACGGTGAGGATCTCCGGAAAGACAGAGCGGGCGGAAATGTCGCTGGAGACTGTACTGCTGGAGCCTGGCAGGGGGCGGGTGTGTCTCTCGTGGCGAGGGGCGGTGGGTTGCGACAAGCGTGCGCTGAAGGTGGAGGAGGCGTGTTTCGCGGTAAAGTCGATGCAGGGCGTGAATGGTTGAGCGGGGAGCTCGCGGCACAACGAAGGGGGCACTTGTGGGCACGAAGGTATTTGCCAATGGGCGAGGAATCGCCAGCGAGGACAGCGGCGGGCAGAGCGTCATGTTCCCGGATGTGTGCAAGACCCCGAGTCCTGGTGGGCCGGTGCCCATTCCCTACCCGAACATCGCGAAGTCCTCGGATGCCTCCAAGGGTCCGAAGAAGGTGACGGTCAACGGCAAGATGCCCATGGTGAAGGGCGCTCAATACAAGACGTCCTCGGGAGACGAGGCGGGGACGGCGGGCGGGGGCGTGGTGAGCGGCTCCACCCAGGGGCCGGCGGAGTTCATGCTCTACTCCTTCGACGTGAAGTTCGAGGGGAAGAACGTGTGCCGGTTGGGGGACCCCTTGTTCCACAACAAGAAGAACATCATGGGCTGACTGCCGGCTCTGGCCGGATCCACTCGGGAGACAACCAATGCCGGAAATGGGAGAGCCCATCACCGTTGATGAGGTCGCCAGCATCGAGCATGACGACTATTGCTACTTCTGCAGCGCCAAGGAGGAGCCCAGGGTCGAGGAGAACGAGTTCCCCAACGACTATGACGAAGACCTGGATCTGGACGGCGAATTCAACGCCGCCTTCAAGAACGACGCAGGCACGCTTGGAAAGGCCTTGGGCGCGTCCCCTCCCAGGCAAATCGAGGTGGGCACCGAAAGCAAGGACGTCATCGCCGCCGCCCACCACCTGATTCCTGGCAATGCGTCCCTGGCGAACAGCAAGCTCTTCAAGTCCTCCAAGTACCTCTGGAAGGACGGAAGGGTGAGAGGCAACATCGGGTACAACATCAACTCGTCCGCCAATGGCGTCTGGCTTCCGGGCAACTACGCCGTTCGCCCATGGTCCACCAAACCCCTGTTCTTCAAGCGAGAGTATGCTTTCGCTGCCATGGAGGCATACCAAGCACAATTTCACGATGCGCATCAGGAGTACAGCAACTTTGTCCTGGCGGCGCTGGATCAGGTCTACGACAAGCTCGATGCGATGAAATCCATCTGGTGCCCGGAACAGAAGAAGAAAGCGGGTGAGCGCGACCCGGAGAAAGATTATCCGCTCTACGCGCTCGTTGGCCGGCTCAACTCCATCTCGGGCCGCATGCGTGGACTGCTGACGGGAACGCCAGAAAAGTCCTGGAGGCTCAACGTCTACACGTCCCGGTTCGCCCTGCTTCTGATGATGGAGAAGCAATCGCTCTAGGAGCCTGTGGCCGCTCATGTACTACCTGCTTTCGGGACCGCAATACCCGTGTCGATGGATCGAGACCTTCCCGTTCGATCGCACCTTGCGATGGACGATGGGCGCCAGGCATACGCAGCCGGTCCCCAGGCCCTTGGAGTTCACCCTGTCCCGATTGAATCCCGCCTTCTCGGATCATGGCCCGAGACTCCCTCCTTATTTCTTGAGGGGCATTCCCCTGTTCCGGGACGATCTGCTCGATGCCATGAGGCGCGGTGGGGCTGACAACCTGGATGGCTATGATGCGGTCATCTGGGATCCCGACAGCGGTAGACGCATCCTGGACTACAAGGCCATCAACGTTCTGGGACTGATTGCCGCTGCGGATATGAGCAGCTCGAAGGCGAGGCTCAATCCGGGTGGCGCCCTGCTGGATGTGGAGTTCGACGGGTTGATCCTCGACGAGTCACGCACCTACGGTGCCCTGCTCTTCCGCCTGGCGGAGGCCAATAGCGCACTCCTCTTCCATGAGCGGCTCGTGGAGCACCTGCGCGCGAGCGGCTTCCAGGACATGTCCTTCCTGGAGCCGTCGCGGTGCGCGCTGTAGTCGCTGCGCGTGGACGAACAAGGCTCGGGACCGGCGGAACGCCAACGAAAAGGAAGAGGGAGGGAGTAGATGGCAGCCTGGCAGCCAGCGGAGATCCTGACGGCCGGACTGGTGAGCCCCGTGGGGTTGACGGCGGGAAGTTCCGCCGCCGCGGTCCGTGCTGGAATCACGCGGTTGCGAGAGACCGCCATCTACAGCCGGACACTCAAACCGCTGCTGGCGGGGTTCCTGGACGAGGTGCACCTCCCGGAGTTGCCGGATGCGGTACGCCGGGCTACCCGGACGGTGACCATGCGTTACCAACGCATGTTGCGCCTGGCGGTAGGCGCCCTGAGAGAGGCCGCCCGCGACTGCCCCGTCCCGCCTCCCCTCCTGCTCGCACTGCCCGAGCCCACTCCCGGAGCGCCTGCTCCTGGAGCGACTGACTTCCTGACGCACCTCATGGACTTCTCCGGGGTGCCCCTCGACAAGAAGCAGAGCCAGCTTTTCCCGCATGGGCGGGCGGGAGGTTTCTTCGCGCTGCAGGAGGCCCTCCGTCTGCTCTCGAGTGGCCGCGTACGCCAT
This sequence comes from Archangium sp., assembly GCF_057119385.1. NCBI lineage: Bacteria > Pseudomonadati > Myxococcota > Myxococcia > Myxococcales > Archangiaceae > Archangium > Archangium sp. The sequence continues at coordinate 29,079 of NZ_DBNGVP010000023.1, forward strand.
GTGCTCGTCGGCGGGGTGGACTCCTTCTTGGACCTGTCCCTGCTTACCGCCTTGGATGCGGAGGAGCGGCTTCGTGGACATGGGCTCTCGGATGGGCTGATACCCGGGGAAGGGGCTGCATTCCTGCTGCTGGGGCTGACACAGCGGGGCTGGCCCGGGCAACGGTCCATTCATGCTCGCGTCATGGGTGTTGGGACGGGGCACGAAGAGGGTCATCGCTACAGTGAGAAACCCTACCGCGGAGAAGGGCTGGCGCGAGCGTTCCAGCTCCTGTTCGAGGCCTTGCCACCATCGGTGCCCAGGGTTCGCTGTGTCTATACGGGGATGAATGGTGAGAGCTTCTGGGCCAAGGAATGGGGAGTGGCCTATCTGCGGCACGCCAGGTATTTCGAGGAGCAATTCTCCATCGAGCATCCAGTCGAGTTCATGGGAGATCCCGGAGCTGCGTTGGGGCCCATGATGGTCGTGCTCTCCGCACTCGGGATGCAGAAAGGCTATCGCCAGGCTCCGTGTCTGGTGTGGTGCTCCTCTGAGCGCGAGGATCGCGGTGCGGCATTGATCCACGGAGGGAATGAATAGGGGTGGAGACGCTGTATTTGAGGTGGCTCCGTGTGTGTGCCATCATGCGCAATACATGCGAGTGCGTCCCTTGAAACCTCTGTCCCTGGACTTCACCGGGCTCATGCAGAAGCCCGCGGCAATCAATGCGATCAGCTGCTTGAGCGGTGAGCGATTGCTGCTGGGGGGGAATGACCACCGGTTGCGGCTCTACTCGCTCGGAACAGGCGCGGTGCTGCAGGACGTCAAGGGGAAGAATCATGACATCCAATGTCTTGCGGTTTCCCGTGATGAACGTTGGGCGGCGGTGGGTCATGGCTCCTGGGGAGGTGTTCACCTCTGGGATTTGAACACGGGGGAACTCCGGTGGGCGCATCCCGCCCAGATGTACATCAAGGCCGTGGCGTTCTCGCCAGAGGGCGAGCGGGTGTTCGTGGGGAAGGCGGGCAATCACGTCCAGGTCATGGATGTTGCCTCGGGCGAGGTGCGTGCCGAGCATGGCGACGACAGCACGAGCTGTGACCGCTTCATCTTCAGTCCAGAGTGCCGTCTCTTCATCGTGGGGCGGGAGGGCACTCTCACGGCCTGCGATGCCTTGACGGGGCGAGAAGTGTGGTGCCAACCCGAGGCGCACATGGGCGCCATCTCGGCGCTGGCGGTGTCTCCCGGTGGGCGTTTCCTGGCTTCGGGAGGAGGTGATGGCAAGGTTCGTGTGTGGGAGCTCACCACGGGAATTCCCTATGCGACCCTTGTGCCGAATGCGGATGAGGTGCAAGGGGTTGAAGATGCCTTGGACCTGAGCATCCAGTGTCTGGCCTTTTCTCGCAGTGGGGGCTGGGTGGCCTCTGGCGCGCATCGTCACGCCATTCGCATCTGGGATCTTCGGACTCGAGTCGAGGTGGCCGGTTTCATCCCAGAGAGTACTCTGCTCGGATTGACCTGCTTGTCCTTCGGGGAGACGCATGCGCGGCTGGTTGCCGGCACGAGAAGTGGTCGGCCGTTGGTGTTCGCCGTGGAGGCGGAAGCTGGGACGCCCGCGGAGGAGACCCGGCTGTTGCCCGGCGGGAGCACCCCCGCCGCCGCCGTGAGTTCCCCAGGGAGACCGCTCGAGCGTTTCGAATTGCGGACGCAGGAAGGCTATCTGCAGAGCGAGGCCTTGCGCGTGTTAATTGGGGACACACAGACCCCCGTCAACCAACTGCTGGAGATAGCCCGGGCCCTGGTGCAGGAGGCGGCGGGCTCTCCTCACCGCGGAAGTCCCGTGGGATTGCTCTGGCCTCTCTACGAGAAGGTCCGGGAGAAGGACGCCGTGATGGCGCGCACGCTCGCCGCAGAGCTCCTGGGGAGCGTACTCCCGAGCTCGGACGCCATCGGCCATGATTCACGGGGTGAGCTCATCCCCTTCGCACGGAGGCTCGTGGGAGAGCTCCTCCAAGCCGATGTCACGCAGCTTCCCGCCAAGTTACGGACAATGCTCGTTCGTGCCTACAGCCAGGTGTGCTCGGTCTGCGCTGGCCTGAACATCGGGTTGGACTGCGTACCGCTGGGACTGCATCTCCTCATGCAACTCATGGTGAAAGCCGAGTGGGAGGCCGTGCGAGATGCGCTGGTTCTCTTCTGTGGTACGGGGGATGAGGCCCATGGCCCGGAAGGACACCTCCGCTTCTACGTGGAGGGGGGGCTGATCCGCGCGGCGGACTGCGCAGCCTACGCGCGGACTCTGGGGGAGAGCGGGCTGGCCTCTCTGCACCCCTCGCTCCGAAAGCTCGCCGACGTGTGCGCCACCCTCGGCGGAAGCTGAGGTGTCGCGCGCCTGGGCCGTCCGCTGAGGTGGACATGCCCGGGCGCGTGCGTCGCCCTGGCTCGCCTCAGTCGAACTTGTAGCCCTTGGGCACCACGACGATGCCGTTGTCCGTGACGGTGAAGCCGCGCGCCTTGTCCTGCTCCAGGTCGTAGCCGATGCGTGCGTTGGGCGGCACGCGCACGTCCTTGTCGATGATGGCGTTGCGCACCTTGGCGTGCCGGCCGATGTCCACCTCGTCGAAGAGGACGGAGCGCTCCACCTGCGAGTACGAGTTCACGCGCACCCGGCGGGACAGGATGCTCTCGCGCACCGTGCCGCCCGAGATGATGCACCCCCCGGCCACCATGGAGTTGAGCGCCCGGCCCACGCGCTCGCCCGCCTCGTGGACGAACTTGGCTGGCGGGCTGTACTCCACGGCGCTGCGCAGCGGCCACTCCGGGTTGAAGACGTCGAACTCCGGGTCCACCGACACCAGGTCCATGGAGGCCTCGTGGTAGGCCTCGAGCGTCCCCACGTCCCGCCAGTACGTGTTGGCGCGCGTCTGCCCGGGGATGGGGTTGGAGTGAAAGTCATACGCGTGGATGTGGTAGCCATCGCGCAGCGCGCGCGGCAGCACGTCCTTGCCGAAGTCGTGCTGCGAGCCCTCGGTGCGCGCGTCCACCTCCAGCAGCTCGCTGAGCACGCGGCGGCTGAAGATGTAGTTGCCCATGCTGCACAGGGCCAGGGTGGGCTTGCCCGGCATGGCCTTGGGCTCCTGGGGCTTCTCCTGGAACTCGGTGACGCGGCCGCGCTCGTCCACCTGCATGACGCCGAAGCGCGTGGTATCCGCCAGCGGCGTGGGGTAGGCGGCGATGGTGATGTCGGCGCGGTGGGCCTCGTGCTGCTCCAGCATGTGCGCCACGTTCATCTTGTAGATGTGGTCGCCGGAGAAGATGGCCACGTCGTCGGCGCGGTGGTTCTCCACCAGGTGCATGTTCTGGTAGATGGCGTCCGCCGTGCCGCGGTACCACACGTTGCCCAGCTCCTCGTAGAGGTACATCTGCGCGGGCGCCAGCGTGATGAAGTAGTCGGCCAGCAGGCCCGAGCCGAAGCGCCACCCGCGCTGGATGTGCTCGGTGAGCGACTGGGCCTTGAACTGCGTCAGCACGTAGATGGCGTAGACGCCCGAGTTGAGGAAGTTGCTGAGGGCGAAGTCGATGATGCGGAACTTGGAGCCGAACGGGACGGCCGGCTTGGAACGCTTGGACGTCAGGGGCGCCAGGCGTGTGCCCTGGCCCCCCGCGAGAATCATCCCGAGGACGCGTTTGCGGCTGCTCATGTGATGGAGAACTCCCTCCCGGCGGCCAGTATAGGAGGCTTCCCGGGAAAGGCGCGGTTTCGGCCCGGGCGCCTCGGAACGGTGGTGCAGTGTTGGGGCGCCAACCATCCCGAGGGAGGCCGCCGGGTTCATCGAAGCGACAGCCGGTGGGCCGCAAGGGATTTGACGCGCCGCCCCGATGAGCGGCCGTGCGGGGAGGCGCTCCCTGCGTGAAGGCCGAGGGCTCCCCACGTTCCCGGCCAACGACGGCTTTCTCGAAGGGGAGACACAACCATGACCCGGAGCAAGTTCATCCTGGCGGGCCTCATCGCGGGCGCCATGGCGTTGGGCACGGCGTGCAAGTCGGACAAGGCGGCGGAGAGGCCGCCCGAGGATCCCACCACGACGGAGGAGACCCCCCCGCCGCCGGCCACGGACCCGGGAGGTACCACCACGACGCCGCCCGGAGGAACGGGAGGCGCCGGTGACGTGGGCGCCGATGACTTCGGCGAGCCCGTTCCGGATACGGGCGCCACGGTGCCCGAGGACTACGGCGGCTCGGGCACGATGAACCCGGAGAACCCGGGGACGGGCGGCTCGGGCCTCGAGGACGATCAGCGCTTCGAGGGGGACAGCTTCCCGAGCGACAGCGAGCGGGTGAACGAGCCCGCCCCGCCGCCCGCGGGCGCTCCGGTTCCGACCCCGTGACGCACCGCGCGCGCCGCCCGAGCGGCGTGAACGAGGCAACATCGGAACAAACAAGTGGACGGGACGGGGGCCACGTGGCGCTAGATTCGCCGCGTGGCCCATCCTCTCGCTGGCAAGCTCCCTCCCGACTCCCTCCTCATCAACCCCGAGACGCTGCGCTCCCAGTACTACTCGGAGCGCCCGGACGTGAACGTGGCCGAGCAGCGCGTGGCCTTCGGCACCTCCGGTCATCGCGGCTCGGCCGCGCGCCGTGCCTTCAACGAGCCGCACATCCTCGCGGTGACGCAGGCCGTCTGCGAGTACCGCGAGAAGGAAGGCATCGGCGGTCCGCTCTTCCTCGGCATGGACACGCATGCGCTGTCCGAGCCGGCGCAGCGCTCGGCGCTCGAGGTGCTCGCCGCCCACGGGGTGCAGGTGCGCTTCACCGGCGAGGCCACGCCCACGCCGGTCATCTCGCACGCCATCCTCACCTACAACCGCGGGCGCACGCAGGGGCTGGCCGATGGCATCGTCATCACGCCCTCGCACAACCCGCCCGAGGACGGGGGCATCAAGTACAACCCGCCCAACGGTGGCCCCGCCGACACCGGCATCACCGGGTGGGTGGAGAAGCGCGCCAATGAGCTGCTCGCCGCGGGCAACACCGGCGTGCAGCGCATCCCCTACGAGCGCGCGCGCACGGCCTCCTCCGTGAAGACGTATGACTTCATCACCCCGTACGTCGAGGACCTCGGCAACGTGGTGGACCTGGAGGTGGTGCGGGGGGCGAAGCTGTCCATCGGCGCGGATCCGCTGGGTGGCTCGAACCTCGCGTACTGGGAGCCCATCGCCGCCCGCTATGGCCTGTCCATCCAGGTGGTGAACAAGACGGTGGACCCGACCTTCCGCTTCATGCGCGTGGACCACGACGGCAAGATTCGCATGGACTGCTCGTCGCCCTACGCCATGGCCGGCCTGGTCGAGCTCAAGGACCGCTACGACATCGCCTTCGGCAACGACACGGACTCGGACCGGCACGGCATCGTCACCCGCAGCGTGGGGTTGATGAATCCCAACCACTACCTGTCCGTGGCCATCAGCTACCTCTACCGGAACCGTCCCGGCTGGAAGCCCGGCACGGGTGTGGGCAAGACGCTGGTGAGCAGCAGCATGATCGACCGCGTGGGCAAGGACCTGGGCCTGCGCGTGGTCGAGGTCCCCGTGGGCTTCAAGTGGTTCGTGGACGGGCTGCTGGACGGCTCGCTCGGCTTCGGCGGCGAGGAGAGCGCGGGGGCCTCGTTCCTGCGCCGTGACGGCACCGTCTGGTCCACGGACAAGGACGGCATCATCCTGGACCTGCTGGCCGCGGAGATTCTGGCGCGCACGGGCAAGGATCCGGGCGTGCACTACCAGGAGCTGACGCGGAAGTTCGGCGCGCCGCTCTATACGCGCATCGACCAGCCGGCCACGGCGGCGCAGAAGTCGGCGCTCAAGAAGCTGTCGCCGGACGCGGTGCGCGCCACCACGCTGGCGGGCGAGCCGATTCTCCAGCGGCTCACGAAGGCGCCCGGCAACAACGCGGACATCGGCGGGCTCAAGGTGGTGACGGAGAACGGCTGGTTCGCCGCGCGGCCCTCGGGCACCGAGGACGTGTACAAGATCTACGCGGAGAGCTTCCGGGACGCGAAGCACCTGGACTCCATCGTGGAGGAGGCGCGGAAGATCGTCAGCGACGCCTTCGCGCGAGGCTGAGCGCTGTCCCCTCTCCCTCTGGGAGAGGGTCAGGGTGAGGGTCTTCCCTTGTTCCGAGTCGACCCCCCGCCGGGCCTCGCTGTCTCGCAGCCGGGATGGTTGGCAGCGAGGTGGACGCGCGGGGCCGGATCGCTCCCTGTGCGGAGCCGCTGGCCCGTTCCATGCGTAGGGCATCGGGCACGATGCCTGGACCGCATGATCTCTTCGCCCGCTACACCTTCGGCCACCCCGAGCGGGCCGCGGCCGAGCTGCGCGCCGTGTTACCCGCGCACGTCGTCTCGGAAGTGGACTGGTCGAGCCTGCGTCAGGAGTCCGGGAGCGTGGTGGACCCGGAGCTGCGGGAGACGGAGAGCGATCTGCTCTTCACGGCGCGTTTGCACTCGGGCCGCTCGTTGTTGCTGTACGTGTTGCTGGAGCACCAGTCGTCAGTAGATTCGTGGATGGCGCTGCGCATGCTGCGCTACGTGGTGCGGCAGGTGGAGCGCTGGAGGCAGGCGCACCCGGAGAGCACCCGGTTGCCGGTCATCGTTCCGCTCGTCATGTACCACGGGCCGGACGGAGCCTGGACGGCACCGCGCCGGGTGGAGGACCTCTTCGATTTGCCGGAAGAAGAGGAGGAGCGGGAGCGGTGGCGAGCGCTGGTGCCGCGATTCGAGTACCTGCTCGATGACCTGACGGCCGAGCGGGAAGAAGCGCTGAAAGCGCGTCCGGGCCCACCGCTGGCGCGGCTGGCGTGGTTGGTGTTGCGCTACGGACGTACGGGGGAGCTGGCTCACCGTCTACCGGACTGGACGGTGCTCTTCGCGCAGGTACGGGCGGGTCCCGGGGGGACGGAGCATCTGGTGGTGGTCATCCGTTATTTGCTGTGGGTGGAGAAGGATGCGGCCGTCCACGCGGCGGCGAGGCGGGTGTTACATTCGGTGTTGGATGAGCAGCGCGCGGAGGAACTGATGGGAACCTGGGCCGAAGACATATTGGAGCGGGGAGTCAAGAAGGGTCTGGAGAAGGGCATGGCGCAGGGTCTGGCGCAGGGGCGGCTCCAGGAACGCGCCGAGGCGGTGCTCCGGATCCTCACCGCGCGAGGCGTTCCCACCGACGAGGCGGCCCGGCAGCGCATCCGCTCCTGCACGGACGGTGCAATCCTCGACCGCTGGTTCGATCGCGCCCTGAACGCCACCTCGCTCCGCGACGTGCTGGACGACCTGACCCAGTAGCGTTCCCCACTCCGACGCGGGGCGCGGGGCTCAGCCCTCGCGGAGACGCTCGGGGTGGGAGTACACGTTGAATCGCCCGTTGCGCACGAAGGTGGCGAGCGTGATGCCCGCGCGTCCGGCCAGGTCGATGGCGAGCGAGCTCGCCGCGGAGACACTGGCCACGAAGGGGCACCGTGCCATGGCGGCCTTCTGGATGATCTCGAAGCTGACGCGTCCGCTGACCACGAGCACGGTGGGGCGCAGGGCGGCCGGTTGCGAGGCGCGCGCCGAGCGCAACCCGTGCTCGAGCACCAGCGCGCCCACCACCTTGTCCACGGCGTTGTGGCGGCCCACGTCCTCGAAGGCGGCGAGCACCGAGCCCCGTTCATCGAGCGCGGCGGCGGCATGGACTCCACCGGTGCGGGCGAAGTTGGGCTGAACGGAGCGCAGGTGCTCGGTGGCGTGGGCGAGCACGGAGGCGGGAAGCTCGGGGCCCGGGGGCACGGGGCTGCACGTGGCCATCAAGTCCTCCACGCTGCGTCGGCCGCACACGCCACAGGCCGCGGTGGTGAGCGTGCCGCGCTTCGTGGCACCCATGCGCTCCAGGTCGATGACGAGCCCGGGAGCGGGCGTCACCTCGACGATGTTGCCGTAGCCCTCCTCACCGGGCCTGCCGCAGTGGGCGAGGCCACCGAGGTCCTCGGCCGAGTGGATGAGACCCTCGGCGAAGAGGAAGCCGGTGACGAGGAACCGGTCCGCGCCCGGGGTGCGCATGGTGACGGCCACCGTGTCGCCGCTGATGCGGATGTCGAGCGGCTCCTCGAGGGCCACGGTGTCCTGCTCCTCGGGCGCGAGCCGGCCGTCCGCGGTGTAGCGCCGCACGGGCCGCCGGGTGACGCCGGGAGGCAGGGGGGCCGGGTGTCTGTCTTCGCTCATCGCGAGAGCACTCCATCGCGCAGGCACTGCTGGAGGAAGGAGGCAATCCCTTGCACGTCCTCCGAGCCGAAGCGTGTCATTCCCTCGGGCACCGGGGCCTCGCCCACCACGGCGAGCACATCCCGCCGCTCCGCCGCGAGCAGGGGCCCCAAGCCCTCGCGCCAGACCTCCAGCTTGGGCAGCGGCCCGTACTTCCATCCCTCGACGAGCACCAGGTCCACGGTGCCAGCGAAGCGCTCGAGCAGGGCCAGCACGTGCTCGGGAGGCTCGGGGAGGGAGAGCTGCACGCCGGCCGGGTTGGCGAAGGCGACGAAGGCGGCACCGGACTCGGCGTAGCGCGCGGTGTCACTGCCCGCGCGGTGGAGCGGATGCACATCGGACGAGTGCTTCACCACGCCGACACGCAGGCCGCGCTGGTGCAGCTCGGGCACGAGCCGGGTGAGGAGCGTCGTCTTCCCCGAGCCGGACCAGCCCACCACGGAGAGCGCGGGTGGACGCATCAGGGCACCCCGGGGAGGAAGCGGGGCCGGTCGAAGCGCTCGAAGTCCACCTTGTCCCCCACGGCGAAGTCGGCGCGGCCTGGAGGAAGAACGGCATACCCCTCGGCGCCGATGTTCTGCAGGTGCTGCCCGGCGCCCTGCGAGCGGATGCGGGCCCACACCTGCCCGTCCTCGCGCGTCTCCAGGGTGCCGCTGATGAGGTAGGTGAAACCGGCCTGCTTGTGGCGCGAGTCATCGAGCCGGACGCGCACACGCTGCCGCTCCTCGGAGACGCCCTGGAAGCGCAGGAGGAGAGGGCGGGCGAACTGATCGAAAGCGACGGTGGCGGCGCCGGGGTTGCCGGGGAGCACGACGACGGTGGTGGAGCCGAGCCGTGCGACGGCCACGGGCTTGCCGGGCTTGAGGGCCACGCCATCCACGAGGAACGAGGCACCGAGGCCGGCGAGGAGACTCTTCACGCGGTCCTTGTCGCCCACGGAGGCGCCGCCGGTGGTGACGAGCACGTCGGCGTCCTGGGAGAGCCGCCGCAGGGCCGAGCGCAACACCGCATCGTCATCGCGGGCGCGCTCCTGGGCGACGACGAGGGCACCGGCCTCGCGGGCCAGGGCGGCGACGAGGATGAGGTTGCTCTCGTACACCTGGTGGGGAAGGGCGGGAGCGCCGGGAGGCACGAGCTCATCCCCGGTGGCGAGCACGGCGACGCGGGGCAGGGGCCGCACGAGGACGTGGGAGTCACCCAGGGAGGCGAGCACACCGAGCATGGAGGCGTCGACGCGCTGACCGGCGTGGAGCAGGGGCGTACCGGCGAGGAGGTCCTCTCCGGTGGGGCGGATGTCCTTGCCGGGCGGGACGCCGACGCAGACATCGACGAGCCCCTCGGAGGGGATGACGGTGGCCTCCTGGCGGACGATGGCGTTGGAGCCCTCGGGGAGGGGAGCGCCGGTGAAGATGCGCGAGGCCTCGCCGGGCTGGAGGGAGCGCGAGGGCAGGTGGCCGGCGTAGACGGTGTCGACGACGCGCAGCCGGGCGGGGTGGTCGCGGTTGGAGCCGGAGGTGTCCTCGGCGCGGACGGCATAGCCATCCATGGCGGACACGGGGCAGCCGGGGAGGGAGCGCGAGGCGACGACCTCCTGGGCGAGGAATCGGCCGAGGGCGTCGAGGAGGGGGACGCGAGTAGGGGACGCGGGCTGAATCGCGTCGAGGGCGGCCGTCCGGGCGGTGGCGAGGGGGGAGAGGGACATGCGAGGAGACGTCGTCCGGAGAGCTTTAGCGCAAGGGAGGGGCGGGCGGGGGCTGGAGTGAAGGTAGCCTTCACCAGCGGACGGAGCACGGGGCGCGAGGAGGCCTGGCGTGAGCGATAGGGAACGAAGCGGGCCGGAATATGCGGACGTGACGCTGGCGGTGATCGCGGGCGGCAAGGGCGAGCGGTTGGGCGGAGTGGCCAAGGGCCTGCTGGAGCTTGAGGGCCGGACGGTGCTGGAGCGGGTGTTGGAGCTGGGGCGGCTGTGTGGGGACGTGCTGCTGGGGACGAACGAGCCAGGACCCTACGAGCGCTTCCACCTGCGGACGGTGGGGGACGTGGTGCGGGGGCGAGGCGCACCGGGAGGGGTGCACGCGGCGCTGGTGGGGGCGAGGACGGAGTGGGTGCTGGCGGTGGCGTGCGACATGCCCTTCGTGTCGGAGGCGGCGGTGCGGGTGCTGCTGGACGCACGATCGCCCGAGGTGGACGCCGTATGTTTCACAGTGGGAGGCCGGGTGGAGCCATTGCTGGCCCTGTACCGGCGGACCCTGTCGGACGAGTGGGGCGAGGCGCTGAAGAAGGAAGAGCCCTCCTTGCGAGCCCTGCTCTCCCGCTGCCGGACGAAGCATCTCCCCGAGGAGGCTCTGAGAGCCGTGGACGCGGAGCTCCGAGCGGTGGTGAGCGTGAACACGCCCGAGGACCTCGCCCGTCACGGTGTCTCACGTCCCCCCAGTCCCCCAGGTCCCCCTGCCAACACCCCGCCCAATCTCCCCTCGCCCCCCGGGAGAGGGACGGGGTGAGGGTGCCCGGATCCCGGGTTGAATCCCCGCACTGTTCCACCGGGGGAACAGTGATTTGCCCGAAGACCCTCTAGTGGAACAGGGCCGCGCGGCGCATGCTTTCCCCATGTCTTCATCCCGACCGGACCGGCGAACCCTGCTCAAGGCCGCTGTGTTCGGCGTGGCCTCGTCTCTGCCGCTGGTGGGCTGCCGCGATTCAGCCCGTACGGCGCGTCCGTCCCAGGAGGGAACCTCCGCCATGACCACCGCTACCCCCGAGCCCCGCCTGCCGGTGCTCTTCATCGGGCACGGCTCGCCGATGAACGCCATCGAGGAGAACACCTGGACGCAGGGCTTCCGCTCGCTCGCCCGGCAGCTGCCGAAGCCCAAGGCGATCCTCGCCATCTCCGCGCACTGGTTCCTGCCCGGCACCTTCCTCACGGGGAACGAGCGTCCGCCCACCCTCCACGACTTCGGCGGCTTCCCCCGAGCCCTCTACGAGATGCAGTACCCGGCGCCCGGCAGCCAGGAGCTCGCGAAGCGCGTGGTGCAACTGCTCGGGCCCTCGCGAGCCTCCGTGCAGGACGACTGGGGCCTGGACCACGGCACCTGGACGGTTCTCCACCACCTGCGGCCCGAGGCGGACGTTCCGGTGGTGCAACTGAGCATCGACGCGCGGCTGGCCCCCTCCGAGCACTTCGCACTCGGCCGTGCGCTCGCGGGACTGCGGGACGAGGGTGTGCTGGTGATGGGGAGCGGCAACGTGACGCACAACCTGCGCCACGCCTTCACGAGCCTGCGCTCGGGAGACACCACCACCCCGGCGTGGGCCGAGCGCTTCGACCAGGAGGTGGCCCGAGCCCTGGAGCAGCGCGACGGAGCCTTCCTGGCGCGCGTCATCGAGACGGAGGCGGGCCGGATGTCGCACCCGAGCATCGACCACTACCTCCCGCTGCTGTACGCGGCGGGGGCCGCGGGTGACGGCGGCACGGTGCGCTTCCCGGTGAGCGGCTTCGATCTCGGCTCGCTGTCGATGCGCTCGGTGCTCTACAGCTGACTCATCCGCCGGAGGACGCGGCGGACAGAGGCCGTCCCTTGAGGAACTCGAGCAGGAAGTCACGGAAGGCGGAGACCTTCCGGGGGACGTGCTGGGTGCGCGGGTACAGCATGACGAGCGACGTGGACGGCTGCGCATAGCGGGGCAGCACGCGGACGAGCTGCCCGGACGTCACATCCGCCTGGGCGAGGAACGTGGGGAGGACGGCGATACCCGCGCCGGCCTTCGCCGCCTCGCGCAGGAAGAGCATGTCATCGCCGAGCACGCGCGCCTGCTTCTCCGGCAGGCCCAGCTCGCGCAGGTACTTGAGCCCTCGGAACACGACGAGATCATGCTGCGCCAGGTCCTCGGGCGTGCGAGGCGTTCCGCGCCGGGCGAGGTACGTGGGCGAGGCGAAGAGCTGCACGTCGAGCACCCCGAGCCGCCGCACCATCAACGAGGAATCCGCCAGCTTCGCGCCCGAGGCGCGCAGCGCGAGATCGAACCCCTCGGCGACCAGGTCCACGTTGCGGTTGGTGAGGCGGCAGTCGACGCGCACGGAGGGGTAGCGCGCGGTGAAGCGGGCGACGACCTCGGGCAGGAAGGTGGCGCCCATGTCATGGGGCGCGGTGAGGCGCAGCTCGCCGGACGGGGCCTCCTCGCGCTCGGGCAGGGTGCCGACGGCTTCCTTCAGGGAGGCGAGCAGGGGCGCGGCGCGCTCGTACAGCGCGGAGCCGGCGGTGCTCAACGACACGTGGCGGGTGGTGCGGTGGAGCAACCGCGTGCCCACCGAGTCCTCGAGGCTCGCCACGCCCCGGCTCACGGAGGACTTGGGCAGCCCGAGCCTGCGGGCCGCTTCCGAGAAGCGGGGTTTTCACCCGAAGTGGGAAAAACTCCAGTCCTTCTCGAAAATTACACAGTCGGAAAGGCCAGCAAGTCGAGTAACGTGCGTTCCCACCCAGGTGTCCCTCCGGGTGGAGAGGACGAGGTGGTGCGGCCGCTATGAGTCGATTGAAGGACAAGGTGGCCCTCGTGACGGGGGCGGCTTCGGGAATCGGGCGTGCCACGGCGCTGATGTTCGGGCGGGAGGGCGCGAGGGTGGTGGTGACGGACATCTCGCCGGCGGGCGAGCAGGTGGCGCAGGACATTCGCGCGGCCGGAGGGCTGGCCTTCTTCGCGGTGCATGACGTCACGGACGAAGTCACCTGGCAGAAGGTGATGGCGCGCACGCTGGACGTGTATGGCCGGCTGGACGTGCTGGTGAACAACGCGGGCATCGCCATCTCGCGCTCGGTGGCGGAGATGAGCATGGCCGAGTGGCGCGAGCAGATGGCGGTGAACCTGGACGCCGTCTTCCTGGGCACCAAGTACGCGGTGCGCACCATGCGGCTGGGCAAGCGCGGGGGCTCCATCGTCAACGTGGCCTCGGTGTCGGGACTCGTGGGCAGTCCCGGGACTGCGGCCTACTCGGCGAGCAAGGGCGGGGTGCGCATGTTGAGCAAGGCGGTGGCCATGGAGTGCGCGCCGGATGGCATCCGCGTCAACTCGGTGTTCCCGGGCGGGGTGCGCACGCCCATCTGGCAGAACGCGGACTGGTGGGACGGCTTCGTCCAGCAGGTGGGCAGCGAGGAGGACGCCTGGAAGCGGCTCGAGGGCGCCGCGCCGCTGGGCCGCATGGGCGAGCCCGAGGACATCGCCGAGGCCATCCTCTACCTGGCCTCGGACGCCTCGCGCTACGTCACCGGCGCGGAGCTCGTGGTGGACGGCGGCTACACCGCGCGCTAGTTGCGGCCCCACTGCCGGGGGCGGGTGAAGCGGAAGAAGCCGCTCTGCTCCTCCTCGGCCACCGTCTGCGCCTCGTCGGCGAAGTAGCGCGCGCGCAGCTCCGTCAGCCGCGCCTCCAGCTCCGGCCCCGAGTACTGCTGGGCCAGCGCCTCGCGCTCGGACATGTACTGGCTTCCCAGCTCCCAGCGCGCATCGCGCGCCCGGTCCAGCTCCTCCCAGCGCTGCAGCGCCTGCTCGTCCAGGCCCATCTCCTGGCGGATGGTGCGCAGGTTCTTCGCGCGCTGCTCCGGCTGCATCGCCGCCAGGTCCTTCTGCACCGAGCCCAGGTCCAGGAAGTGGTTCATCAGCTCCTGCTGGTGGGCCTGCACGTAGGCCTGCGATTTCTCTCCGTACGTCTTCTCCAGGCTCTGCTTGTACTGCGCCATCCGGTCGCTCACGCTCGCGCCGGGCAGCGCGTCGATGCTCTTGAGCGCATCCGCCACGGCGGTGTTGCGCAGCTCGGCGGCCCAGATCTTCTCCGCCACGTCCTTGCCGAACAGCCGGTTGCGCTCCTCCCAGATGGCGGCGCGGCGCTCGGCCTCCGGCTTGTCCTTGAGCTCGGCGTGGTGCTCCTTCACCCACGACTCGTAGTCCAGGCGCTGGCGCAGCCGCTGGACGAGCTCGTCATACAGCTCGGGGAAGGCCTGCTTGAGGACGGCGAGCAGGTCCGCCTCCCAGCCGGTGGGGTTGAGCTTCTGGAAGTGGCGCATGAGCTGCTCGAGCATGCGCATCTGCGTGTGCGGGTCGCGGATGCGGGCGCCGTAGCGCGAGCGCAGGTAGGAGACGATGTCCTTCTCCGGCCGCTCCAGGCCGTCCTCGCGCTGCTGCTCCTCCGAGAGGGGGCCCGGCGTCTGGTCCACGCGGACCTGGGCGCCCGGGGCCACCGGGGCGGGGGCGCGCGCCGTGGCCGGCTCGGAGGACGGGCCGGAGCCGGGACGCCCCTTGAAGACGAGCAGGGCGGAGCCGGCGAGGAGCAACACGAATGCCAGCAACAGCGGAGCCTTCCGACGGTTCATGGGCGGCTTCATCTCGGAGTGGGGGGGGCGGAAGCGGGAGAAGGCTACCCCCGGAAGGCCCTCGCGCGCGATGGGGGGGCCCTCCGGGGGGGACAGCGGGACAGCGGGGACGGCTCAGTCGAAGTAGGCGATGTAGTCGATGATGGCGGCGTAGAACTCGGGCTCATCGAAGGTGTCGGGGCCCACGCCGATGACGTCCAGGTGGTCCTGGGTGATGACGCTCGAGGTGGAGGTCATCTGCGAGGAGGCGCTGGGCGTGTTGATGTTGCCCATGTACGGCACGTTGGCGTCGGTGCCCACGTAGTCGAAGCCCAGCGCGTACTCGGTGTACTTCAGCCGGTAGCCCATCTGCTGCGAGTTGATGCCCACCACGCCGTCGTCATCCGACTCGTTGGCGATGCCGTCGCCCTTGCCGGCGGCGCCGTCGTTGTCGCAGTCCTCCAGGCAGTAGCCGTCGCCGTCGATATCGAAGATGAACTCGTTGAGCAGCCAGAGCGCGGGGTTCACGTTGACGCCGTTCTGCGCGGTGATGAGCGACACGTAGCGCGAGGCGTAGCGCGCGTCGATGGGGTTGTTGACGTTGAAGGTCTTGGCGCCGGTGGTGAGGCCGTCGGTGGAGCTGTAGTCGTTGTAGACGAGCTGCTTGGCGCCGGCGAAGGCGTCATTGCCCGGCTGGTAGACGACGTTGCCGAAGAACTCGGCCAGGGCGGAGACGACGCTGGTGACGCCGGGCTTCAGGTCGAGGATGTACTTGGCCACGGGCGAGCCGCGGTGGGGCGAGGACACGCTGACGAGCACGCTCACCACGGTGTAGCCCTTGCGGGTGTAGAGCACCTTGGCCGCCTTGCGCGCGTCCATGCCGCCCTGCGAGTGGCCGATGAGGTTCACCCGCGTGGCGCCCGAGCTGGCCATGTACCCCTCGATGTCGTTGGCCAGGTCCAGGCCACGCACCTCGGAGTTCTGGAAGGGCTGCACCTGGCCCACGAAGCTCTTCTGGCCGCTGGCGAGGTCCTCGTTGCAGGGCACCTCGAAGAGGCCGCAGGTGTCGCCGACGAACATGCCGTAGTCGTCGCCCCAGTAGTCGTAGCCGAGGATGTCATCGAAGCCGGCCATGCCGTGGGCGAACACCACGGGGTAGGTCGTCTTCGCGGCACCGGCGTGCGCCTGGGTGGTCAGCCCGAGCGCGCACAGCGCCATCACGAGGGTGTGCAGCTTCTTCATGGGG
Source organism: Archangium sp. (assembly GCF_057119385.1). Lineage (NCBI taxonomy): Bacteria > Pseudomonadati > Myxococcota > Myxococcia > Myxococcales > Archangiaceae > Archangium > Archangium sp. Next base: position 44,926 of record NZ_DBNGVP010000023.1, read on the forward strand.
ACTCCTTGGGGTGTCCCTGCCGGGGGCCCGGTCAGGGCAGTGGGGGTGTGGCTCACCTCCCCCAGCAATCCTCGCGCCAGACCCGTTGCGTCATCGATGCGGGGACGACGCATTGCGTTATGTAGGAGGAGTGGAGCATTGATGCTCCAGTCAACCACGCGCTCCCCGCGCCCGAGGGGGCTCCCGGAAGCCAAGAATCCAGGAGTCTTCAGGGGTTATACGTAGACTCCCTCCACTGTCCTGAATGAGGACAGGAAATGACGTGTTTTCGGACAGAAAAACGAAAACCCCCGCGCCTCGGGGAGAGGGGCGGGGGTCCGTGGGGGGGGGCGGTTCAGAGGGTGCCCGCCGGCATCATGGCCGGTACTCCCAGTGCCAGGGCTCGGAGGGGACGGTGCGGGCGAAGCCGAAGCGGCTCGCGTTGTTGGCCAGCCACTTATAGGTGGAGGTGCCGGTGCCGCCCACGTTGATGTCGAGGGCGATGCCGCCCTGGTGGTTGGAGTAGCCGGGCCTGGCGGCGAGGTTGCCGGTGCCGTTGAGGTACTTCTGGTAGAGGACGCGCTGCTCCTCCATGGAGCGGAAGGCGCTGTTGACGTGGAGGTTGATGCCGGCGGCCTGGGCGGCGGCGTGCATGCGGTTGAAGGCGGCGGCGGCGTCCGAGCGCATCTCCTTGCCACCGGCGATGGGGGACACGGTGATGTCGCGGGGCACGCCGTTGACGTAGCCCTTCACGGCGCGGCCGCCACCGGTGCCCGGGGTGGTGACGGGGCCGGACACCTTGATGCCGAGCTTGTCCCACGTCTTGGGGCCGACGACGCCATCGGCGGTGAGGCCCTTGGCCTTCTGGAAGGCCTTCACGGCGGCCTCGGTCCTGGGGCCGAAGGAGCCATCGGCGGTGCCGGCGTTGAAGCCGAGCTGGTTGAGGCGGTTCTGCAGGGCGCGGACGGGCTCACCGCGGGCGCCCTCGCGCAGGGTGGGGCCGGAGCCGCCGGAGGAGGCGGGGGTGGAGGGCTTGGGGGCGGTGGCCTTGTCGAGGGCGCTCCACGTCTTGGGGCCCACGACACCATCGGCCTCGAGGCCCTTGGCCTTCTGGAAGGCCTTCACGGCGGCGAGCGTCTTGGGGCCGAAGGAGCCATCGGCGGCGCCGGGGTTGAAGCCCGCGGCCTGGAGCTTGTTCTGGAGGGAGGTCACCGCGGGGCCGCTCGCGTTGAGGCGGAGCGTGGGGGGGGCGGCGAGCGCGGTGGTGGCGCGGGGGGCGAGCGCGGCGGAGGAGCGGGCGATGGCGACCATGGCGGGGGGGCTCGGGGGGTCGAAGGGGAAAACCTGCTCCTATTTTCGTAGGTGCCAGGAAGAAGTTTCCTCACACGTGTCGATGGGGGTGATCCACGAGGGGAGAGGAAAGCGCTGCCACGCGGGGCCGAGGGCCGGTACGCTGGAGGGGCTCGGGTTCCGGGAGGGGAACGTGGCGATGAGGATGAGACTCGACACGCTGGCGGGGGAGACGTTCCTCCGGCTGGAGGATGGGGTGGCGCACCAGGAGGACGGGCCGAGGCTCGCGCTGGTGACGCGAGGGGAGGAGCTGGCGCGGCTGTTGGAGGGGGCGATGGCGTGCTCCTTCTCGCACGAGGTGCCGGAGCGTGCGGAGGAGAGCGCGGTGGTGGAGCGCTTCCTGAGGGACTGCTCGGAGTACAGCGACGTGCACGGGCTGCCGGACGCGTTGCGCGAGGAGATGGAGGAGCACTTCGCGCAGCTGTTGGACGCGCTGTGGAAGCTGGACTGGCTGGTGTTCGGCGAGGCGCGGGAGACGACGCTGGTGCCGGGGGAAGACCCTGTGCGGGGGCGGGCGGTGACGCTGTGCCTGGCGCGCTACGACAGCCCGTCGGTGCAGCTGGGGGCGAAGCTGCGCCGGTACGTGGAGAGCTTCAAGGAAGCGGTGGTGCGCATCGAGGGCCGCGGGGACGCCAACGAGGGCGGCGCCGGCAATCTGTTGCACTGATGCACACTTCCCGAGCAGTGCCTGTCCACTTGTGATGACTGACGAAGCATGGAGGCCCCGAGGCGAAGGCGTCTGGAGACAATCCGCGCCCCTTGAGGAGGAGACCCACCATGCGTCGAAGGTTCGGAGCGAGCGCGCTCCTGATGTTGGCCGTCCTCACGTCCTGTGACGACGAGCCGAAACCCCAGCCCGAGGCCATCACGTGGCACAAGGACGTGGGGCCACTGGTGCAGCAGAAGTGCGGCGGGTGCCATGTGGAGGGAGGCATCGGGCCCATGGCGTTCCAGACGTACGCGGACGCCCACGCGCAGCGCGAGGCCATCAAGGCCTCGGTGCAGTCGCGCCACATGCCGCCGTGGCCGCCGTCGAACGAGTGCGCGCGGTACGTGGAGGACCGCTCGCTGAGCGACGAGCAGCTCGCGCTCATCACGCGCTGGGTGGACGCGGGCGGTCCCGAGGGCAACCCGGCCGATGCGCCCGGCACGCCCGCTCCCCCACCGGGAGGACTGTCCCGCGTGGATGCCACGCTTCAGATGCCCACCGAGTACACGCCGAGGCAGTCACCGGATGACTACCGCTGCTTCATCCTCGACTGGCCGTACGCGGACACGCGCTACGTGACGGGCTTCCGCGCGAACCCGGGCAACATGGGCATCGTCCACCACGTCATCGCGTTCCTCGCGCTGCCCTCGCAGGTGGCGCAGGCGCAGGCGCTCGACGACCAGGAGGAGGGGCCGGGCTACACCTGCTTCGGAGGGCCGGGGCTGAACGGGGGCCAGGTCGCGTGGCTCGGCTCGTGGGCGCCGGGGAGCCCGGGCATGGACTACCCGGCGGGCACGGGCCTGCTCGTGCAGGGCGGCTCCAAGGTCATCCTCCAGGTGCACTACAACACGGGCCACGGGCTCCACGCCGAGCCCGCGGGAGGGCCGGACAGGACCTCGGTGTCCTTCAAGGTGGACTCCCGCGTGGACAAGGTGGCCTTCGTGCAGCCCTGGGCGAACCCCGAGTGGATCACCCGCAAGACGATGAACATCCCCGCGGGCCAGGCGGACGTGGTGCACGACTGGGCGTTCGATCCGACGAGCATCGCGGATCAGCTCACGGGAGGCCTCTTCCGGAAGAACGAGCCGCTCACGGTGCACTCCGTGGCGCTGCACATGCACACGCTGGGGACGAGCACGCGGCTGGAGATTCAACGCCAGACGGCGGGCCGCGAGTGCCTGCTCGACATTCCGCGCTGGGACTTCCACTGGCAGGCGAGCTACACGCTGACGCGGTCGCGGGTGATTCAGCCGGGGGACACGCTGCGGCTGGAGTGCCACTGGAACAACAGCGCGCCGGGAGCGGCGGAGGCCAACTGGGGCGAGGGCACGGGGGACGAGATGTGCCTGGGCCTCTTCTACATGACGCAGGAGGGGCAGTAGGGCGGAGGCGGTGACACGAGCGGCACCGCCTCCGCCCCGGTACCACGGACTGCTACAGCCAGCAGGCGTCGGGGCTGTCACCGGTGCGGGTGGTGAGGCCCTTGGACAGCTTCTGGAACTCGTGCCACGGCTCCCACTTGGAGGGGTAGTGCGTGGAGCCATTCCAGTCATTGCGGAGGCCGAAGTCGCCCGAGCCGTCCGAGTGGTTGCGGTACGCGTACCAGAGCGCGGAGTCCACCACGCCCGAGTCGCCGAAGGCCTCGGCGGAGATGCGCATGGCCTCGGCGACCTCGGCCTCGGTGCGCACGGCGTTGTCGGGCCCGGTGACGGAGCCGCGCTCCTGGAAGCCGAACTCCGTCACGAAGAGGCGGGTGTTGGTGACGCCGGTGGCGGAGTTGAGCTTGCTCTGCACCGTCTGCAGGCCGGTGCGCAGCGTGTACTTGTACCCGGAGGTGGAGGTGCCGAAGCACGCCGAGCCGCCTCCGTTGTTGAGGCAGTTCCAGTCGTAGCTGTACGGGTTGTAGGGGTGGATGCCGAAAGAGTCCCAGGGCGGGTTGCCCTTGTAGGCGGTGAGCGCGCCCGAGCTGAACAGCCCCGTCCAGAAGGACTCGGTGGTGTACGTGTTGAGGATGCCGCCGGAGATGATGAGCTCGGAGCGGCCGTTGGCCTGCTTCCACTCCTTCACGCGGCGCACCGTCCAGGCGAAGGTGTTGGGCTCCACGCGGAAGGGCGTCCTGCCATCGGGGCACGGCTCGGCGATGTTGGGCTCGTTCATCACCTCGATGGCGTCGGCCTTGGTGGACCAGCCATTCACGGTGGTGTTGAAGACGTTGAAGGTCCACCCGCTCACCTTGTGGGTGAGGTAGTCGTTGATGTACGCGTCCCGCGAGGCGCCGCTGTTGGGGTCCCCGCAGAACTGCGGGTGCGTGTACAGCACGATGACCTTGAGGCCGTTGGCGTGCGCGTCGGCGACGAGCTGCTGGTACGTGGTGGTGGAGACGTTCGGCCAGGCGGCCTCGATGCGCAGCCATTTCGCGTTGAGCTGCTTCATCTCGCAGAAGAACTTCGCGCGCGAGGCGGCGTCACTCAGGGGCTGGGGGCCCGCGTTGTAGATGCCGCCCGTCACCACGCCATAGCGGTTGGCGCCGAGGATGACGGGGGACTGCCGCGTGCCCGTCTCGGGCGCGGCGGTGGGCTCGGACTCGAGGCCCCCACCGCAGGCGGCGAGCAGGGGCAGCAAGGCGAGGGCGCGCGCACCGCGGCGCTTCGCGGACGGGGGGAGCATGGAATTCCTTCCGGAGGGAGACGCCCGGAACCTATCCGGTAGTTTCCGGAATTCCACGTTCAAGTCAATGCACCGCGATGTTTCGCAATGCTTTGTCTGGCAAGCGACGGGGTCCGTGACGGGCGGGTGGGGGGTCCGTCACGGAGGGGGAGCGGTCAGCGGGCCTGGAGGTGCCTGGCGTAGAGGGACTCGAGGGACTGGAAGTAGCCGCGCTCTTCCCACATGGCGGCGGCGAGCCGCTCGGCGAGGGAGGCGACTTCCTGCTCCTCGCCCTCGAGGGGCGTGCGGGGAGCGCCGTTCCACGTCTCGAGGGCCTTGGAGAGCTCGGAGAGGAGGAGGCGGCTGCCGGCGAAGAGACGGCGCAGGGCCTGGTTGACGGGGCGGGCGTCCAACTCCTTGCAGGCGGCGTCGATGGCGGCGTGGACGCGGCGGGGGACGTCCTCGGTGGCGAGGGTGGCCGCGTCGAGGTCTCCCCGCTCGAGGGCGTGCTGGAGGAGGTAGCCGTGGTGGAGGGAGACGGAGGCCATGTCCACGCAGTCCTTCACCCAGAGGGCGGTGGCCATGCGCCTGTAGGCCTTGCGCCAGGTGAGGCGCAGGGAGAAGAGGGCCATCTTGCTGGCGAGCTGCTGGAGGCGGCTGCCCTCGCGGGGGTGGAGGCCGGCGAGCACGGTGATGGTGCGCTCCGGAGGGGAGAAGGAGCGCTCGCGGAGGATGGTGCGGACCATGCCCTCGCGGACGCGGCGCAGGGCGTACTCGTCGAGGAAGGGGACGGGGATGAGGGGGGTGAGGCCGGAGGCCACGGCGTACAGCGCCACACGCTGCACCTGCGGGGACACGGCGGAGGGCTGCGGCTCGGAGCCGGATGTCGAGGACATAGGTGGAGTCAGCGGGGAATTAGCACGGACGGGCGCGCGCCGTGAGGCTTCCCACGCGCTGAGAGGACGCGAGCGTTACGTGATGGGCACCTCGCCACCGCGGCTGACTTGTCCTACATAGAGGGCCATCGTCGAGGGACTCATGCGTGCTCGCCTGTTTGGACTGCTCGTGCTGTGGGCCGCCACGGCCACCGCCTCCGCGCCGGTGACGTCGCATCCGGCAACACGGGTGCGGCAGCTCGTCGTGGCCCAGGCGTCCACGCAGCCTCTGCGGATTTCCCAGGCCGTGCTCCAGATGACGGACACGGTCCGGGCGCAGATGCTGGCGATGCTCGCCAGGGGAGACATCCAGAAGGCCATCGCGCTCTACCAGTTGGAGACGGGCCGGCAGACCCTTCCGCGGTGGCTTCAACTCCTCGAGCTCGCCTTCACCGCCGAGAACCGCAGGCCAGGACCCTGCCTCGAAGTGGCCCGGCGCATCTTCACGGCGTTCCAACAACTCGGCGGCAAGCCCGAGTTCATCCGGTTCACGCCACATGGTTCGAGATATCTCGCCTTCGAGATGCGCGCGGGTGAGCCACGCAGCACGGTTCAGCTCTCGGACTTGGGCCTGCACGTCGCTGTACGTCTGCAGAACAAGATCTACGATGCCTTCACCGGGCCACAGGGGCTGCCGGAGGACGAGTACATTCGCCGCCTCGTGACGGAAGAGGGAATGAAGATCTCCTCCGCGGTACTGAACAGCCTGGACGAACCATGACCCGTGGCCCGGAAACCGTCGTCAAGGTCGTGCCGCTTCCCGAGGAGTGGCGCGGGCGTTTCGTCTCCCTCATCGACGTCCTGCTGCGCGTCCGGTCCGAGCATGCGCGCGGCAGGCCCTTGTGGGTCTTCTTCGGGGGAATGGAGACGACCCAGGCCGTGGCCGCTTTCGAGACCGGCTATCGGGCCTGCTGCCGGTACCAGGGCATGGAGGACCCCTGGTACGAGGCATTCAATGGCTGGCTCTTCAAACGGGAGCTCTCCACGGAGGGCTGGCATAAGCGGTACCTCGCTGAATGCGGGGGAGACCACCTGAAGGCCATCCAGCGGTACCTGGACACCGTGGCCGAGTTCGCCGTCCAGAACCCCACGCCTCCTGCTTCGGCCAACGGTTGAAGCACGGCCGGGCGAGCGTCAGGCGATGTTCACCTTGCCACCGGAGCCGGGGCCCGGACGTCCGGAGGTGCCCAGTGCCCGGCACACGGCGAGGTACTGCTTGTGCAACTCGAGCGACAGCGGGTCCAGGATGAGCGCCCGCTCATAGGCCTCGCGCGCGTGGGAGAGCAGCCCGGCCTGCTGGTGGGCCTGGGCCGTGGCGAGGTGCACCCGCAACGGCCCCTGCGCATGCGGCCGCCGGGTGAGGAAGTCCCGGCGCAGCTCCTCCAACTGCGTGGCGGTGAGCCCCGCGGCCAGACAGCGTGCCACGCCCTGGAAGTTGCCCCGCTCGGCGTCGTAGGCGGCCCGGCGCTGCGGCTGGCCGAGCGTCTCGGACGCCTTGCGCACCCGGTCCAGCACCAGCTCCACCTTGGCGCGCAGCGCGGGAGAGATGGGCCGCTCGCGCAACCGCTCCAGCGCACTGCACGCCCGGCGCGCACGCACCCGCAGCTCCTCGCACCCCGAGTCCGGCGGCAGCGCGAGGAAGACATAGAGGTCCTCCGTCCCGCGCTCGCGATACGGGGCGAGCACCTGCTCCACCTCGGCCTCGGCGGCCGGGTCCATCGGCGGGCGCAGCGTGTTGAGCGGCTGCCCCAACATCAGGTGCGCCACCGCCGCCTTGAATGACACGGACGGCTCCACGAACTGCACGCCGAAGCCGGCGGCCATGCCCCAGGCCTGTGCCTCCTCGGGTTGCACGTGCCGCACCACCTCGCACTCGCACGTGAGCTCCCCATCCGGGTGCTCCAGCGCCGCCACCACGCGGGAGAGCAGCGGCGGCAGGGCCTGGTCCGTGCACAGGAACATGCCTCCGCGCGTCAGGTCCGTGCACGTGAGCTGCTCGGCCGCGGCGCCGGGCCGCGCCGTCACCAGCACGGGCAGGGCCAGGGCGGGGCGCACGGCGAAGGGGCCCACGGGCGGGGGCGTGCGGGCGGGGCCGGCCGGCGAGCGCACCATGTCGAGCGCCACCTGGAGCGCGCCGCGCATCGCCGAGGCGCTCTGGAAACGGTCCCCGGGCTCCTTGGCGAGCGCGCGCAGGATGACGCTGGAGAGCGCGGGCGGCACGTCGGGGTACAACGAGGTGGGGGCGATGGGCTGCTTCGTCTGGTGGGCGAGCAGCAGCGCGGTGAGGGAGCGCTCGACGAAGGGCAGCCGCCCGGTGACGAGCTGGTAGGCGATGACCCCGAGGGCGTAGAGGTCGGCCCGGCCATCCAGGGCCTCGCCGCGCGACTGCTCCGGCGCCATGTAGTCGGCCGAGCCGATGATGGCGCCCTCCTGCGTGTCGGTGCCGCGCTCCTCGCTGTCGAGCAGCTTGGCGATGCCGAAGTCGAGCACCTTCACGAAGGCGGGGCCGTGGCCGCGCTGCAGCAGGAAGAGGTTCTCGGGCTTGAGGTCGCGGTGGACGATGCCTCGCGCGTGCGTGGCCTGCAGGGCGTCACACACCTGGGCGAGCAGGGCCACGGCGACCTCGGCGGGCACGGGCCCGCGGGAGAGCAGCGCGGAGAGTGGCTCACCCTCGAGGTACTCCATGACGAGGTAGGGCCGGGGCGGCGCGGGGTTGATGTCGATGATGTTGACGATGTTCTCGTGGCCGATGAGGTTGACGGCGCGGGCCTCCATGTGGAAGCGGCGCAGCACCTGGGGCGAGCTGGCCAGCCGTCCGTGCAGCACCTTGATGGCCACGCGGCTGCCGATGTCCACGTGCTCGCCGAGGTACACCGCGCCCATGCCCCCGTGGCCCAGCTTCCGGGTGAGCCGGAAGCTGCCGATGCTCGTCCCCAGCAGCGAGTCCGCTCCCGCCTCCCGGCGTTGCACCGAGGGCTCGAGGGTCGTGCGCAGATCGGCGGAGTTGTCGGGGCCTGCTTCGCTGGACATGGGACGGACGGCGCTGAAGGCGGAAAGGGATGGTCCCACGAAAACTCCCCCCCGGGACATCCCTCTCCACCTGGGTTGGAAACGTGGATGCCATTGTTCCCCACCCGCCCGTGTAGGCGCAGCGAGCCCGGCTGTAATGATTCATTCAGGGTGCAGGATTGTGCTCGCTAGCCGACAGTGGAGGGGGGGAGGGAAGGGACGGGAGAATGGGAGGTTGAGGTGGCGGACACTCACCGAAGGAAGAAGGGGAACGCGATGAAGGGACTCGAGGGCAAGGTGGCGTTGGTGACGGGGGGCAGCTCGGGGATCGGACTGGCGGCGGCGAGGGAGCTGGGGAGGGCGGGGGCGAAGGTGGCGCTGGTGGGCCGGGGCCGGGAGCGGGGCGAGGCGGCGGCGGGTGCTGAAGGAGGAGGGGCTGGAGGCGCTCTACGTGCAGGTGGACATGGGGAAGCACGGGATGCTGCATGATGACGGTGGACGGCGGAATCATGGCGGGGCTGTAGCGAAGGAGGGCGCCCGATGTGGATACGTCCGTTGCTGATGCTTTTCTGCTGCGTGCTTTGGCTTCAGGAGGGCTGCGCGGCGGCATCTGCACGCGAGGTATCCCTGGGGGTGCTCGTTCTCCCGGACCATGGTGGAAGTAATGGGCTTCTCCCGAGTCACCCTCCACGGCCGCACGGTCTCCATGCATGCCCGTCGGAGACCATGAGCTGCTATCCCGGATGCGCTGTCGTGGGTGACACCTACGCATGTGGGAAGACCCTCATCGAGCTTACGGGGGGGCTGGCTGGAGCCATTGAGGCTGTTGCTCTTTCCGAGAGCATGTCGCTGGAGGATTTCTGCGAGAAGTACGAGGTCCTTTGCGCGAAGGGCGGAAAGCAGAACATCGACAATGAGTACGTGCTTCAGGCCAGGGATCTACCCAAGGGAACGGATCCTTGCGCCTGGCTTCGGGACCTGCAGAAAGATGCCGCTGCACGTGGTGACACGGCAGAGGTGCGGAAGATAAAGCGGGCGCAGAAAGCGTTGGGGTGTCGTCCCAACGCCAACGACTTCTGACGGAGAAGGAGAAGGGCCCGATGGCATGGTACGCGGCCAGCGTCGTCATGTACTTCCAGCTCAAGGATGAGCCGCAGGACGACTTCTACATCTGGGAGAACGTCTACCTGATTGATGCGCCCGACAGCGCCGAGGCGCGGCGCAAGGCGGAGTACTTCGGCAGGCTGGAGGAAGGGGATGACGATGGCACCCTGACCTGGAACGGCAGACCGGCGAAACAGGTATATGGCGGCATCCGAAAGCTCCTGACCTGTGCCCCGTCTCTCACGAGCCGTACTGGGGACAGCGAGACGATCGAAGACGGCACGGAGGCCACCTTCTCCGCCTTCATGGTCTCCAGCCGGAAGGAGCTCGAGGCCTTCATCCGGGGGGAGTCCGTCCAGGTCACCTACGAAGAGTAGCGGGCGCCTCGTCGATCACGGCCCCACGAGGACACCCGGGTTGAGAATGCCCTGGGGATCCAACGCGCCCTTCACGGCCTTCAAGGCGAGAGCGAACGGCTCGGGGCGCTCGCGGTCGTACCAGGGGCGGTGGAGCCGGCCCACGGCGTGGTGATGGGTGATGGTGCCGCCGTGCGTGGAAATGGCCTCACTGGCGGCCTGCTTGAGCGCCATCCACTGCGCCAGCTCGCCCCCACGCTTCGCGGGGGCGAGGAACGTGTAATAGGGCGCGGGCCCATCCGGATAGACGTGGGTGAAACGGCAGCTCACGGTCCCGCCGCCGCAGATGCGCCCGAGGGCCTCGCGCACGGCCTCGAGGATGGCACCGTGGAGCGAGTCGAACCGGTCCCACGTACACGCCGTCTCGAACGTGTCCGCGATGACGCCGAGGCTCACCATGACGTTCTGCAGGTACGGAGCCTCGATGAAGGCCGAGCGCCAGCTCTCGGCGGCGCCACTGGCGCGCGGCTGTGCCCCCGCCTCATCGGAGCGGTAGCGGGCACCCTCGCGGCATTCACCCCCGTGCTCGACGGTGATGGCGAGCGCGCGCTCCATCCAGGCGTGCAGCGGATGGTCGGCGGACTCGAACGCCAGCACGAGCACGCTGGAGCCATCTTCGGCGACACCGTTGAGGAAGGACTCCTGCGCGTCGAGGAGCCTGCAATTGGAGGGATGGAGTCCGGACTGGGAGAGCTCGCGGACGGCGCGCACGGCGACATCGAACCCGGGGAAGTGGACGCTGGCGCTGGCGCGGAAGCGGGGGCGGGACTGGAGCCGCACCCAGGCCTCGGTGATGACGCCGAGCGTGCCCTCGGAGCCGAGCACGAGCCTGTCCGGAGCGGGACCGGCGCCCGAGGCGGGAAGACGGCGCGTCTCGTAGAGGCCGCGCGGGGTGAGCATGCGGGTGGACTGCACCAGGTCGTCGATGTGCGTGTAGAGCGTGGCGAAGTGGCCACCGGCGCGCGTGGCGATCCACCCGCCGAGCGTGGAGAACTCGAAGGACTGGGGGAAGTGGCGCAGGGTGAAGCCGTGCGAGGCGAGCTGGGACTTGAGCACGGGCCCGGTGGCGCCGGCCTGGATGCGGGCCGAGCGCGAGATGGGGTCCACCTCGACGACCCGGTCCAGGCGGCGCAGGTCCAGGGACACGGCGCCACGGAAGCCATTCCCGATGGCGGCCTCGACACCGCGCACGACGCTGGTGCCTCCGCCGAAGGGGATGAGGGCCACGTGGTGGTCTCCACACCAGTCCATGACGGCGCGCACGTCCTCCTCGGAGCGGGGGCGGGCGACGAAGTCGGGCGCGGAGGAGAAGTCCCCGTGGAAGCCGCGCACGAGGTCCCCATAACCCTTGCCATAGGTGTGCGCGGCGCGGTCCGCCTCGTCCACCGAGCACAGGTCCGCGAGCGATTCGGGGGGAGCGACACGGGAGGGCGGGAGACGCAGGGAGGTGGCGGGCTCGTGGGGCTCCAGGGAGGGGCCGCCGAGGAGGGGGGAGACGTGTCCGGCGAGGGAGCGGCGTGTCCCGATGTCGGGGAACTTGTCCGCGTACCCCCAGCCCCAGATGCTCGTCGCGCGAGTGCTCATGGCGCGCGAGCGTAGCGGCTCAGCCGGGGAGCGGGAATCCCAGGGTGACGGAGACGAGGTGGGCCGTGAACCCGGCGACAAGTGCCCTGCGCACGGACACGGGCGAGCCGAGGGTTTTCAACAGACACCACACGGCGGTGGACTCGACACTGCGCCGGGGGCTGGAGCTTCTCGAAACCATCGGCTACACGGGGAAGTGAGATGACCACCAGGCGCAAGCGGGTCCGGCCCGGAGACGTTCTCGAGGTTCGAACGCCTCGGGGGCTGGCGTATGTCCATTACACGGGCAGGCACCGCGAGTACGGAGATGCCATTCGCGTCCTGCCTGGTTTCTTCGCCAGTCGGCCCGCGGACTTCATGGCGCTGGTCGACCCTCCGGAGGCCTACTTCACTTTCTACCCGGCGGGTGCGGCGGTCTCTCAGGGTCTCGTGGAGATCGCCGCGGAGCACCCGGTACCTCGGGGAGAGGTGTTTCCCTCCGTGTACCGTCGAGAATGCGCGAGCAATCGCGAGGGCAGGGTCCTGGCCTGGCTCATCTGTGAGGGAAGGAGGGAAACGCTCGTCCGTGAGCTCAGCGAGGTGCAACGCCGTCTGCCCATCGCCTCCATCTGGAATCATGAGGCCCTGGTGTATTACCTCACGCAAGAATGGCGGCCCGAGCAGGACATCGGCGTCCCTCCAGAGCCGCGAGTCCCCGCTGCGGACAAGCCGCGCCATGTCCGGCACTACCTCTACTTCGCCACGGCCAAGGTCGGAAAAGTGGTGGCTGCTCAACTCTTCACGCAAGGCTACGTGGTGACGAGTCGCAAGAGCGCCGATGGGAATAACTGGCTGGTACTCGTCGAGCACCACGTGCGCGATGCGGCGCGGGAGCTCGACTCCGCACGCGAAGCGCTGGAGCGCCTCGCCCAGGACCACTCCGGCGAGTATGACGGCCTCGAGATCGAGGTCTCGTAGCCCTCAAGTCACGGGAAGCTCCGGCTCCCATGCCCCGCTTGCCGCCTCGGGCCGCTCCGGCCTCCTCGGCTCCTCGCGCAGCACCGGCAGCGGGTACTTCAACGGCTTCCCATCCGAGGCGTGCGTGTGCCCCGTCACCTCCGCGGCGCCCATTCCCTCGCGTTGCGGCTGGAACGTGGCCTGCGGATCCCTCGCCGACGCCTTGCCCGCGTGGAACACCGCGAACCGTGTGGCAACCGCTCCCGCCGTGCCGAGCAGCGCCCCCGCCACCTTCATCCACCGGGTCCGCCCCGGCCACAGGCTCAGCGCGAGCGACGCCGCGGCGCACACCCGGGCCGCCTTCCACAGTCTCCCCGAGTCCCCTTGCTTCAGCGGCCGCTCCAGCACCTCCAGGCCCGAGGCCTCGTGCTGCACCGCGACGCCCGTCATCAGCTCGCCCACCTTGCCCATCGTGCCGAACAGGTGGAGCACCTTCGCCTCGTGGCTCGCGTGGGGCAGCAACTCCAGCAGGCTCCCCGCGCCCGCCACCGCCGAGGACACGAACAACAGCGGCAACGACTTGCGCGTGGCCTGCCAGAGGGGCACCGCCGTATTCGCGAGCAGCACCGCCGTGTACCCCGCCAGCGGCATCCCGAGCAGCCCCGACGCCACCGCGGCGCCATCCCCCACGCGTCCCAGCCACCCGCGCCGGCCCGCGAACAGCACGGACGCGGTGTTCATCGCCCCCGAGCCCACCAGCACCCACGAGCCCATGCTCATCGGCGACGTCGGCCGGAACACCCTCAGCATGTTCAGGAAGCGCGCGGGCCGCCCCAAATCATGGATGAGCAGCCCCGAGCTCACGATGTCTCCCGCCGCGCCCACCCACCGGCACCGGTGCCCCAGCTTCCTCAGCCCCTCTCCGCCAAAGGCCTCCGCTGCCGCTCCCAGCAGGCTCGCCGCGCCCGCCACGCCGCCCACGTAGAAGTACAGCGGGATGCTCCAGATCCACACCGGCTCCTTGATGGCCGGCTGCCCGTAATAACTCGGCGACTCCGCGTTCACCCCCGACTGCGAGGGCCTCGTCCGCAACAGCGCTCGAGAGGGATTGGCCTCGTCCGTGTCCTTCACCCGCTGCTGCGCGCCCTCGCCGGACAGCGTTCCCAGCCGCGTGTCGATGTTGCGGCCGTCCTGCCGCTTCTCCAGGTCCTCGGGCCGGATGTCACCCACGCACCACCTCCCGTCCCAGCAACACCGCCCCGAGCGCCATCACCGCCATCCCCAACGCTCCCCACCCCGCCGACACCCACGCCTCCCGGCCCTTCATCGTCGGCACCACTGGATCCGGTGGCAGGTTGTAGACCTCGGGCTTGTCCACCAGCAGGAAGAAGGCATTCAGCCCCCCCGTGCCCGGCTGGTTCTCCGCGTCCGCGCCATACAGGTACGCCTGCTCCCACCCCTTCTCATGCAACTGCTCCACCCGGCGCTGCGCCCGCTCGCGCAGCTCGTCCACGTCGCCGAACTGGATGGACGCCGTGGGGCACGCCTTGGCACACGCGGGCGTCATGTCCTCGCCCAGCCGGTCGTAGCAGAGCGTGCACTTCCACGCGCGCCCGTCGTCCTCGCGCCGGTCCACCACGCCGAACGGACACGCCGCCACGCAGTAGCCACAGCCGTTGCACACGTCCGGCTGCACGTACACCGTGTCGAACCCGGTGCGGATGATGGCGCCCGTGGGACACGCCTCCAGGCACCCGGCCCGCTGGCAGTGCTTGCACACGTCCGAGGCCATCAACCACGAGAAGTCCAACAGCCCCACCGTCTGCGTGGGCAGCGGCACCGGCCGCTCGACGAAGGCCACGTGTCTCCACGTCGCCGAGCCCAGGTGCCCCGTGTTGTCGTACGACATGCCGGTGAGCTGGAAGCCGTCATCCGGCAGCTGATTCCACTGTTTGCAGGCCACCTCACACGCCTTGCAGCCGATGCACAGCGTGGTGTCGGTGAAGAAGCCCTTCTGTCCCATGGGGCGCTACTCCTTGTCCTGCGGCGGTTGCTCCGGCGGGCCGACGCCCTCCAGGTCCCTCGGCACTTCCACCACGCCCGGGGGCAGCGGCCACGGCTCCCAGCCGAACGCCGCGCGCCGGTCCTGGCTCCTCCTCCCCGGCAGGATGTTGCACGTGAAGGCCTTGGACTCCTGGATGGAGACGTTCGGGTCCGCCGTGAAGCCAATCAGGTCATTGGTGCTGTCACCCTGCACGCGTCCCGTGTAGCCCCAGTGGTACGGCAGCCCCACCTGGTGCACCCGCTTCCCGTCGAGCTGCAACGGCCGCAGCCGCTCCGTCACCAGCACCCGGCATTCGATTTCCCCGCGTGCCGTGGACACCGTGCACCAGCCTCCGTTCTCCAGCTCGGCCTCCTCGGCCAGCTCCGGAGACACCTCGACGAACATCTCCGGCTGCAGCTCGCTCAGCCACGACAGCCAGCGCGACATGCCTCCCGCCGTGTGGTGCTCGGTGAGCCGGTACGTGGTGACCACGTACGGGTAGCGTGGATCCCCCCACGCCCGGTGCATGGGATTGTCCTTGCGCCGCCACTCGTGCCGCGCCGGGTTGCACTGCTGCCCGTAGAGGAAGTTGGGGACCGGTGACTCCAGCGGCTCGTAGTGCGTGGGCAACGGGCCGTCCATCATCCCGCTCGGCGCGAACAGCCAGCCCTTCCCGTCCGCCTGCATGATGAATGGATCATCCCCGGAGATGACGTCCAATCCCCGGTCGCCCTTGTCCGCCCGGTACGAGGGCGGACGGTCCGCGATGAAGTCCGGCACGTCCTCGCCCGTCCACTTGCCCTGCCGCGCGTCCCACCAGACGTACTTCTTGCGCTCGCTCCAGGGGCGGCCCTCGAGGTCCGCCGAGGCGCGGTTGTAGAGGAGCCGCCGGTTGGCCGGCCACGCCCAGCCCCACTCGGAGGCCACCCACGTCTGCTCGCGGCCCGGCTTGCGGCGCGCCGTCTGGTTCACCCCGTCCGCGAAGCACCCCGAGTACAGCCAGCAGCCACACGCGGTGGAGCCGTCGTCCTTCAGCTCCGTGAAGCCGGACACCCGCTCGCCATCCGCCACCGTGCAGCCGTTGATCTCCTTCAGCACGGCCTCGGCGTCGGGCTCCTCGCGCGGGCCCTTCGTCGGGTAGTCCCACGTCAGGGCCTGGATGGGACGGTCCTTCTCCTCCTTCGAGTCCGCGTAGAGCTTCTTCAGCCTCCGCCCGAGCTCGAAGAGGAAGGACAGATCACTGCGCGCCTCGCCGGGCGCCTCCACGGCCTTGTGGTGCCATTGCAGCAGGCGCTGCGTGTTGGTGAAGGTGCCGTCCTTCTCCGTGTGCGCGGCGGCCGGGATGAAGAAGACCTCGGTTGGAATGTCCTGGGGGCGCACGTCGCCGCGGACCACCTCGGGGGCGGTGCGCCAGAACTCGGCCGTCTCGGTGAGGGTCAGGTCCGAGACCACCAGCCACTCGAGCTTCTGCAAACCCTTGCGCTGGAGGGCCCCGTTCATCGAGCCCACCGCGGGGTTCTCGCCCATGACGAAGTAGCCCTTCACCTGGCCATCGGCCATGTTGGCCACCGTGGTCATGTGCGAGTGGTCGCCGGTGAGCTTCGGTATCCAGTGGAAGCCCCACTCGTTCTTCTTCGTCGCGGCGCCGCCGTAGTACGCCTTGAGGAGCGAGACGACGTACTTGGGGAACTCGCTCCACCAGCCGCTGGCGGACTCGTTGTTGTGCAGGTACTGAGCCAACCGCTGCGCATCTGGCGCGTGCGGCATGGGGATGTAGCCGGGCAGCAGGTTGTAGAGGGTGGGAATGTCGCTGGAGCCCTGGATGGAGGCGTGGCCGCGCAGGGCCATGATGCCGCCGCCGGGCCGGCCGATGTTGCCGAGCAGCAGCTGGATGATGGACGCGGCGCGGATGTACTGCACGCCCACCGAGTGCTGCGTCCAGCCCACCGTGTAGCAGAAGGCGCTGGTGCGCTCGCGCCCCGAGTTGTCGCAGAGCGTCTGGGCCACCTTCAGGAACAGCTCCCTGGGCACGCCGCAGATGCGCGAGACGACGTCCGGCGTGTAGCGCGCGTAGTGGCGCTTGAGCACCTGGAAGACACAGCGCGGGTGCTGGAGCGTCTTGTCCCGGGGCACCTCGGTGATGTGCTTGCCGCGCACCTTGCCGTGGCCACCGGCGCCCGGCTCGCTGAAGATCTCCTTGTGGCCCGCGGCGGGCACCACACCATCCATGTTCTCGTACTGCCAGGTGTGCGGCCCGTACTTGCCCGTCTCCGGGTCATAGCCGCTGAAGAGGCCGTCGAGCTCCTCGGTGTCCTGGAAGTCCTCGCGCAGGATGGCGGGCGCGTTGGTGTAGTGGACCACGTAGTCGTGGAAGTAGCGCTCGTTCTCCAGGATGTAGTGGATGAGGCCGCCGAGGAACGCGATGTCCGAGCCCGTGCGGATGGGCACGTGCACATCCGCCATGGCGCTGGTGCGCGTGAAGCGCGGGTCCACGTGGAGGAGCGTGGCGCCGCGCTCACGGGCCTCCATCACCCACTGGAAGCCCACCGGGTGACACTCGGCCATGTTGCTGCCCATGATGAGGATGCAGTCCGCGTTCGCCAGGTCCTGCTGGAACGTGGTGGCACCGCCCCGGCCGAACGAGATGCCCAGACCGGGCACCGTGGACGAGTGTCATATTCGGGCCTGGTTCTCCACCTGGACGATGCCGAGCCCGGCGGTGAAGAGCTTCTTGATGAGGTAGTTCTCCTCGTTGTCGAGCGTGGCGCCGCCCAGGTGCGCGATGCCCATGGTGCGGTTGACGGTTTCGCCCTTGTCGTTGTGCGACTCCCAGGTGGAATCCCGCGCCTGCTTCACGCGCTCGGCGATCATGTCGAGCGCCTTGTGCAGGGGGATGCGCTCCCACTGCATGGAGCGGGGACGCCGGTAGAGGACGTCCGTCACGCGGTGGCTGCCGGTGACGAGCTGGAAGGTGGCGGCGCCCTTGGGGCACAGCCGGCCGCGGGAGATGGGCGAGTCCTCGTCGCCCTCGATGTCGAGAATCCGGCCGTCCTGGACGTAGACCTTCTGGCCACAGCCCACGGCGCAGTAGGGGCAGACCGAGCGGACGACCGTGTCCGCCTGGACGGTGCGCGGCTCGAGCGTCTGGCTGCGCCCGGACATCGCCGTCTCACCGAGCGCGGTGGAGTCCTTGTTCCGGAGCTGACGGAGGAGCGGCCAGCGAGAGAACAGGTCGAAGAGTCCCAAGACATGCCTCCGGAGAAGACGTGACTCCGAAAGCAAGGTGGGGCTTCAGGCAGCGGGAGGCGAGGGGGGCACGGTGCTGTACCGCGGGACGATCTCCCCTCGTCCCCCGGGCAACCAACCGGGCTCGATTCCTAGAGGACGCCAATCAGCTCGCCGCGGTCGAGGAACTCGCCCTTGACGGTGTAACCCGAGTACCACGAGGTGAGGTTGGTGCCGTTCTTGTCCACCTCGATGTGGGTCTGGGCCGTGCTGACGGCGCCCGTCCCGCCGACGACGCCCAGCTCGCACCGGTCGCACGTCTTGTCGTAGGAGGCGGCGGTCTTGATGAAGTGCCAGAGCCGGAGGACCCGGCCATCCGAGAGGGTGGTGGACACGGCGTTGTGGTTGCCGCTGCCGCTGCCGCTGCAGACGACGCCCGTGGTCCGGATGGTGAAGTTCCAGCTCCGGGTGCCGATGAGCGGCAGGTCGATCGGGTCCACGTTGCAGTTGCCGCTGATGTCCACCGCGCCGTGGAACGCGCCGCTCGAATAGTACGTGGTCGTCAGCACCGTACCGGGGTGGGGCGCCACCACATCGAGCGCGAGCGCGGCCGTGGGAACGAGCGCCAGGGAAGCCAGTGCCGCCAGGGTCTTCTTCATCGTGTGGTGCATGGGAATTCCTTTCATGCGACGGGGCCGGAGAGCGGAACCGGACGGCTCCGCTCCCTGGCCATGAGCCGGGCTCGACGACGCCCGCTCGAATCAGTCGAGGACGCCGAGCGTCTCGGTGCGGTCCACGGCCTCGCCCTTGGAGGTGTAGCCGGAGTACCAGGAGGTGTCGTACGTGCCGCTCTTGGTCTGCTGCATGTGCGTGTGGGCGCCCGTGGAGTTACCCGTGGAGCCCTCGTCGCCGACCTGGCAGCGGTCGCACGTCTTGTCCACCGAGGCGGCCGTCTTGTTGAAGTGCCAGATGCGGAACTGCCAGCCGTCCGCCCACGTGTGCAGCGCCTCGTTCTGGTTGCCGCTGCCGTTGCCCGTGTTGCAGTAGTGGGTGGTGGTGCGGATGGACACGTTCCAGTACACCGAGCCCACCACGCCCGTCTCCACGCCCCAGTAGTCGCAGGTGCCGCTGGACACGTCGACCGCGCCGTGGAACGCGCCGCTCGAATAGTACGTGGTGGTGGTCACCGTGGCGGGGTACGGCGCCTTCACGGTGTGCGCGGTCACGGCCGCGGGAACCAGCGCCAGGGAAGCCAGGGCCGCCAGGGTCATCTTCATCGTGTTACGCATCGTTTTTTCCTCTCGAGCCGGTGCACGGCCCTCGTGGGGGGGGTGGACGTCTACGGAACCTGCTGCAGCCGCTGCTTCTCCCTCAGGATCAGGTTCCACTCCTGAAGGTCCAGACTGAGAACTCGAATCCACGCGTCGATTTCCGGCGCCAGGCTGGGGTCGCTGCTCCGCAGCCGCTGCAACTCGGGAATCGCTCCAATGAAGCCCAACTGGGCGATGCTCTGCAGGAGCGCCTTGCGCACGCCGGCATCCCGCTCGTCGCGGTACAGGGCGAGCACGGACTGCCGGGCGCTGGCCATCTGCTCCGCGGGCACGCCGCCCAGCGCGAGGGCCGCCGCCTTGCGCACCTCGGCATCCTCGCTGCGCAGCAGCGATTGAATCTTGCCGGCCGAGCCGGCGCTGATCTTCTGCGTGTCCATGTTGCCGAGGATCTTCGCCGTCACCTGCGGGTCGGTGGAGGCGGCCGCGGCCGACACCGCGGCGTCCGAGGCCGGGCCGTGGAAGCCGGCGTAGACCTGCTGGATGTCCTCGACGATGTTCGTCGCGGCTTCCCGGCGCACCTCGGGCGAGGCGTCGCGCACCAGCTTCTCGTACGCGCCGTCCGTGCTCTCCAGGGCGCTGGTGCGGCGCATGGAGCGCACGGCGGCGGCGCGCAGGGCCGGGTCGCGCTCCTCGATGGCCCGCTTCGCCACCGCCTTGATGGCCTCGGGGTCCGCGCCGCGCTCGGTGCGCGCCACCAGGGCGGCCGCGAGGTGCTCGGACATGACGGGGTCCGTCTCCCGCTCGAAGGCGGCCCGGAGCTCACCGTCCGGCAGGGTGACGGCGGACTCGCGCAGCAGCGTCCGCATGTACTTCTTGTACGCCTCCGAGTTCGACTTGAGCCCCTGGCGGATGGAGTCCATCAGGCCCTCCACGGAGCAGCGCTCGCCCTGGAGCGCGGGGCCCGGGGCCACCACCTGGGCGGCGGCCGTGCCGGGCAGCAGCGCGCACAGCGTGAGCGCGAGCAGGAGGGGGCGGGAAGGGAAGGAAGGGGTGCGTGTCATGGTCGTTCCCGGGCTCACTCGTGGCGGTCGAGACAGCTGAAGGGATCCTGGTTGGGCAGGCCGTTGAAGAGCCGCACGAAGTCCAGGGTGCCGCTCGCGTAGAGGCGCTCGAAGTCCTGGTAGATGGGCTGGAAGCGCGGATCCTGCACGGCCATGTTCGCCATGACGGGCAGGGCGCGCTTGCCGGCGGTGCGCGCGGAGAAGCGGAACAGGGCCCACTTCACGCACAGGGACTGCTCGGTCTCGAAGGTCTTCGCGAACAGGTCCAACACCTTCCCCTTGTCCAGGGACAGGGAGAGGTTGTGGGCCGCCGCGTCCCGGCCCTCCTCGCTGCCCTCGCCGACGAGAATCTTGGCGAAGCGCTCCGTCTCCTCCGCGCTGAGCAGGGGCGCGGCGTGCATGGGCATCATCTGCCCCAGGTAGCGGATCTGCTCGTCGGGCGACTGGGCGCCGATGGTGAGCAGCTTGTCCATGTAGGGGGTGATGTTGGCGTTCTGCTTGAACTCGCGCTTCATGACGCGCGCGATGGTGCGGGCCGCGGCCCAGCCCGCCTCGCCGGACACGGGATCGTTGGCGAAGGTGGTGAGCTTGTCGAGCGCCGCCGGAGCCAGCCGCTTCTGCGTGTCCAGCGCGGAGAGGATGCCCGCGCGCCGCTCGGCGGGGAGGGCGTTGTCCAGGCCCATGTCCAGCAGCTTCGCGGCCACCTGCGGCTGGTGGACGGCCTCGCTGTCCCGCACCGCCGTCAGGTACACGCCGAAGGACCTGCCCTGGGCATCGAGCGACCAGCTCAGCACCTCGAGCGCGTGGGCCGGGTCCTTGCCGATGAGCTCCGTGAGGCGCTCCTTCAGGAAGTCCCGGACGAGCCCATCCCGCGAGTTCAGCAGGGGCTCGGCCCACTGGCGGAAGTTGTGGATGTTCACGCCCTGGTTGAAGCGCTCCAGATCCTTCCAGCAGAGGGTCTCCTGGAAACGCGGGGCCTTGGCCTCCTCACCCGGGGCCAGCGGGGCGGCGGCCTGGGCGGCGGCGCCCGTCTTCTGGGCGGGGGCCTGCTTCGCGGACGCCTGAGCGCCAGGGGGGGCCGTCTCGGCCGGGCCTTCCTTCGCCTCCCCACCGCGGCCAATCAGCGCCACACCGGCCAGCAGGGCTACGAGGCCGGCTCCGGCCACGAGCAATGGCTTGCGCCGGCTAGAGGTGCCTGGTGCGGAAGAGGAGGAGGGCGGCGGAGAAGTGGGAGTCATGGCGGTGGGCCCGAATCGAGGGGTTCCATCTCTAGAGAGACCCTGGACCTCACCGCCATCTCACAAAATGATTAAATCATCCATTTCTTGGGAATTTTCGGCTGCCCGGCCTTCCAGGACAGGGAGCGAATGCCAGGAAAAACGGAGGCCCCCCGTGGGGAGCATGTCCTCACGCGGGGCCCCGGTGGGTGACGGAGGCGGCTCAGTCGAGGACGCCGAGGGTCTCGCTGCGGTCCACGGCCTCGCCCTGGACGGTGTAGCCGGAGTACCAGGAGGTGTCCTTGGTGCCGTTCTTCTCCTGCATGAGGTGGGCGTGGGGGCCGGTGGCCTGGCCGGTGCCGCCCTCGTTGCCCACCTGGCAGCGGTCGCACGTGCGGTCGTACGAGTCGCTCGTCTTGATGAAGTGCTTCTGGTGGAACTTCCAGCCGTCCGCCCAGGTGTGGATGGCCATGTTGGCGTTCTCGTAGCCGTTGCCATCGCAGACGATGCCGGTGGTGTTGATGGTGACGTTCCAGAAGACGGAGCCCACCACGGCCGTCTCGGCGCCCCAGTAGTTGCAGCGGCCGCTGGAGACGTCGATGGCGCCGTGGTAGCCGCCGCTCGGGTAGTAGGTGGTGGCGGTGATGGTGCCGGGGAAGGGCGACTTGACGGTGTGGGCCGTCACGGCCGCGGGGACGAGCGCCAGGGAGGCCAGGGCCGCGGCCAGGGTCATCTTCATCGTGTTACGCATCGTGTTTCCTTTCGAGCCGTTTCACCGGCTCGCGTGGGGGACAGCACTTGGGAAGAGGCGGAGCCGGGAGGTCTGGCTTCGAGGGGGCTCAGTCCAGCACGCCAATCAGCTCGCCCAGGGAGAGGGCCTCGCCCCCGGTGGCGTAGCCCGCGTACCAGGAGGTGTCCTTGGTGCCGGACTTGTCGCGCTGCAGGTGCAGGGAGTTGGCGGGAATGCCCGCGTCGCCGGCCGCGCCGATGTTGCAGCGGTCGCACGTGCGGTCATACGTCTGGCCCGTCCGGTTGAAGTCCATCAGCCGGAAGGTGAAGCCATCGGCGAACAGGTGCTTCGCCACGTTCTGCGGGCCCGTCAGCGCCGTGTAGCAGAGCGTCTCCGGGGTGTTGATGACCACGTTCCACGCCAGCGAGCCGGCGACACCCGTGGTGATGGGGGTGGTGCCGCACGTGCCGCCGTCGATGTCCACGGCGCCGTGGTACGCGCCGCTCGAGGTGTACGTGGTGGCGGCCACGGTGCCGGCCAGGGGGGCGCCCACGTTGCGCACGGCGAGGGCGGTGGCGGGGGCGAGCGTGGCCAGTGTGGCGAGCGCCAGCAGCGGCTTCAGGGTTCGAGTCATGGGCGAGGTCCTCCCGGGCCGTGCCTGCCGCCCGGGTCATGGTGGTGAAGCAGTGGGGGGATGAGACGGGCTGGGAGGCCCCGGACGGGCCCGGCCTCCCAGAGATCACGAGGCCCGGTCAGGCCTGGTTACTACTGGTTACGTGGCGATGTTTCCGACGGTCTCGCCGCGGCTGAGGAACTCACCCCTGGTGGTGGTGCCGTCGTACCAGCCGGTGAGGTTGCTGCCGTAGCGGTCCACCTGCATGTGGGTGTGGGGGCCGGTGACGTTGCCCGTGCCGCCCTCGTCGCCAATCTGGCAGCGGTCGCAGTCGCGGTCGTACGAGGCGCCGGTCTTGAGGAAGTGCCACTGGCGGAGGACCTTGTCGTTGGCGAAGGTGTGCTTCACCTCGTTCTGGTTGCCGCTGCCGTTGCCGTAGCACACGGTGCCGGTGGTGTTGATGGTGACGTTCCAGTGGTAGGTGCCGTACGCGCCCGTCTCCACGCCCCAGTAGCCGCAGGCGTTGGCGCTGGAGAGGTCCACCGCGCCGTGGAACGAGCCGCTCGAGTAGTACGTGGTGGCCGTCACCGTGCCCGGGAAGGGCGCGCCGACCCGGACGTCGGCGGTCGCGGCCGCGGGGATGAACGCCAGGGAAGCCAGGACCGCCAGCGTCGTCTTCATCGTCTTACGCATCATTGTTCCTCTGGACCGGTGGACCGGCCCCAGTGGGGGGGGGCGCTACCGAGCCTGTTGCTGCCGCTGCTTCTCCCTCAGGATCAGGCTCCAATCCTGGTGGTTCATGTTGAGGACTCGAATCCAGCTGTCGATCTCCG
This sequence comes from Archangium sp., assembly GCF_057119385.1. NCBI lineage: Bacteria > Pseudomonadati > Myxococcota > Myxococcia > Myxococcales > Archangiaceae > Archangium > Archangium sp. The sequence continues at coordinate 68,588 of NZ_DBNGVP010000023.1, forward strand.
GCGCCATGCCCGGGTCGACAGCGCGCAACCGCTGGAGCTCGGGCACCGCGCCGGAGAAGCCGAGCCGGGCGATGCTCTGGAGGATGGCCTTGCGGACGGTGGGGTCCTTCTCGTCGCGGTACATGCCGATCAGCGCCTGACGGGCGTTGGCCATCTCCGCCGCGGGCACGCCGCCGAGCGCGGTGGACGCCGCGGCGCGGACCTCGGCGGAGTCGCTGCCCAGCAGCCGCTCGAGCTTGCGCGCCGAGCCGGAGCTGATCTCCCCCGTCATGAGTTGGCCGAGCACCTTCGCCGTCACCTTCGGGTCGTCCGAGGCCGCGGCCGCCGACACCGCGGTATCCGCCGCCGGGCCATGGTGCCCGCCGTAGACGTGATGGGTGTCCTCGACGAGGTTGGCCGCCGCTTCCATGCGCACCTCGGGCGAGGGATCTCTCACCAGGCGCTCGAACATCTCCCCGCTGCGCCCCAGCGCGCCGGTGCGGCGCATGGCGCGGACCGTGGCGGCGCGCAGGCCGGGGTCCCGGTCCTCCAGCGCCCGCTTCGCCACCACGTGGAAGGCATCGTCCTCCAGGCCGCGCTCGGTGCGCGCCACCAGGGCCGCCGCCAGGTGCTCCACCATCACGGGGTCGTACTCGCGCTCGAAGGCGGCCTGGAGCTCGGCGCGCGGCAGGTTGACGGCGGACTCGCGCAGCAGCGTGCGCAGGTAGAGCTTGTAGGCCTCGGACCTGGAATTCATCCCGCGGCGGATGGAGTCCATCAGCCCCTCGACCGAGCACGTCGTGGCCTGGAGGGCGGGGGCGTCGCGCGGGGCGGACTGCTGCGAAAAGGCCAGGGCCGGCGCGAGCAGGCACACGGTGAGCGTCAGGGTGGGGAGCACGTTCATGCGAAGGAAGGCGCGTGTCATGGGTGGGCTCCGGAGCTCATTCCTCGTGGCGGTCCAGACAGCCGAAGGGATTGTCCGTGGACAGGGAGAACCAGATGCGCCCGAAGTCGACGATGCCGCTGGCGTAGAGCTTCTCGAACTCCTGGTAGAGGCCCTGGAAGCGCGGGTCCGTCATGGCCATGTTCGCCATGACCGGGAGCGCGTCCTTGCCCGCGGTGCGCGCGGCGAAGCGGAACAGGGCCCAGCGCACGCAGACATCCTTCTCGATTTCGAAGTTCTTGCCGTAGAGCTCCAGCGCCTGGGCCTTGTCCTCGGACATGGACAGCTCGTGCGCGGCCATCATGCGGACGTCCTCGCTGCCCTCGGTGGCCAGCAGCTTGCCGAGCCGCTCCATGGCAGGCGTGTCGAGTGGCGCATCGGCGCTCATCCCCATCTCGAGCGCGAGGTAGCGCACCTGCTCGTCCGCCGACCGGGTGCCGATGGTGAGGAGCTTGTCGAGGTAGGGCTTGAAGTTGCCGGACTTCTTGAAGTCCTCCTGCATCACCCGGCCGATGGCGCGCGTGGTGACCCAACCGGCCTCGCCCGAGGCGGCGTCCTGCGCGAAGGCGGACAGCTTGTCGAGCGCCGCGGGCTCCAACCGGGGCATGCGCTGCAGCTCGTCCAGGAAGCCCGCGCGCCGCCCCATGTCCAGCTTCTCGTCGAGCCCGAGCTCGGTGAGCCGCGAGGCCATTTTCGGCAGGGCCTTGGAGCCGCGCAGGCCGCCCATGAACAGCTTGAACTCCGCGGGCGAGGCCTCGCGCGCCCAGTCGAGCACTTCACCGGCCCGGCCCGCGTCCTCGCCGATGAGCTCGGCCAGGCGGCCCTTGAGGTACTCGAGGACGAGCGGATCCTTCACCGCGAGCAGCGGCCCGGCCCACTCGCGGAACGTCTCCAGCGTCACCGACTCGTTGAAGCGCTCCAGGTCCTCCCAGCACACGGTGCTGTTGAACTGCTTGGGCTTGGACTCGGCCTGCACGGGCCCGCCCGGGCCGGTGTGCCCGGACTTCGTGTGGGCGGGGCCGGTGGACGAGGGCTGGGGGGCCGCGGCCTGGGGAGCCTCGGGCTCGCCGCCCACCGCGGAGGAGCCACGCGAGAGCAGCGCCACCGCCGCCAGCAGGGCCACGGCACCAAGCGCGATCGCGACCTTCGGGCCGCGGCGGGCCGTGTCATTCACCGGGAGGGACGCGGAGCGATGGGAGGATTCTGGAGTCATGGGTCCTTATCTGGAAGAGGCCCTGAATCCTCCCGCATCCCAAAAAAGTGAAAAATCCCGGTAAACGGGGAAGAGTCTTAAAGCAAATGAGACCTGATTTCAAGTGGTTGCACGCCACGGGGCCAAGGGCGGGCCATGGTAATTCCCCGAGAAATCTCCCAGACCGATGGGCCGGCTGGCCAGAACGGCCCGGCCCTGGTCGAGCTCACGGTGCCGCCCCACCCCTCCAGCCGTACGCCGTACACCTGCACCGTCCAACCCGGAATGTTGATGGCTCCACGCGCCAATCCACCTGAGGGAGAAGTCGCTCAGCCCTTGCGTCACAATTCGCGGACGAGCAGCACGCGGGCGTCGAGGAAGCCGCACAGCCCGTGCACCCCGGGCTCCGGAGGCGTGGAGGCGGGAGGTCCCGAGTCAGTCAGTCGAATATGACAGGTACCACTCTCGATCGGTGTCACTCTTGGGGGGAGCGAACCTTGCCTTCCATCGGAGGGCACGTAGCACGTCCTTCACCGATCCCGAGTCCAGTCCGAGTTGGCCTGATGCCACGCGTATCACTCCCAGCGTGGCGTGGAGCTCAAGGGACGGGTACAGCATTTGGAAGATCCTACGTACCTTCCCGTCATCTGAAAGCAGCGGGAGCCCGAGTGTTCCGGCCATGGCTACGGCGCGTGCATCAACATCGGTGAGGTGGGCTGCCGCGTCGACAAAGGCATCAACGAACGCATCCCCCATGAGCTCCGAGGGATGCAAGGTGCAGAGCCCCGCCTGCTCTAGTGGGCTCCAATCGGCGGGCACCCAAGTTGGCTGCCCCTCCTCGTCCAGCGGACCGCGGAGACGCTGAGCCTCCTGCCTTACCTCGGGGAGGACGAGCAGCGTCCAACCCATCGCGCGGAGGAAATCGATGGCTCGCCCCGTTGCCAGCATGTTGATGGCCGAGCACGCATCAATGACGACTTGTTTCGTCGACATCACCTACCCCGCGTCCCGGGTGTTGAGGACGTCTTCGCCGAGGTCCAGAACGAGTTCACCGCCCTCGGTGGCCTCCACTTGGCGCGCGAGGTACAACTCGCGCGCCGTGATCCGATCGCAATGCAGGTAGTTCGCGAGTTCTCCCTCGGAGAGCATCTCCTGGGCGTAGGCCTCCAGGGCCAGCCTTTCGTAACGTTGGGGAAGCCATCGCTCGACGTTCTCCCGGACAGGCTTCAATCCCATTTGTTTCTGAGCGGCCTGCGGGCGGAAATTTCGCTGAACCAATTTTCGGTACGTGCCTGCCGACAGAAGTTGCAGTTCCTCCAAACGGAGCGTCATGGCCTGAAAGGACACGGCGTAGAATCGGGCCATGGCGATGAGGTCTGCGGCGGAGAAGTGGGCTCCCTTGTCCCTCAAGTGCTCGGCGAAGCGGCGCCGCACTCCCGTGGCGGGCATGAGGAACTCTGCGGCCAGGGTCTCACTGAATATTTCGGAAGGATCGAGCCGACCCTCGAACTTCGCGGGCAGCACATCCCCGGCTTCGCGGTCGCGTAGGAAATGCCCCAATTCATGGACGAGGGACCACCGCCTGCGCTCCCGGGGTTGAAGTCGGTTGAGTGCGACGCAAGCGCCCAGCGTGTCACTCCAAAGGAAGATGGCGGCGACTTCGGAGGGGAGCGGAAGCTGGAAGATGCGCAAACCTGCTTCCAATTCCAAGAGGGACTCAAGTGCGAGCACGGGTCCATCGCCGAGATCAAGGTGCCTGCGCAGGAATGCAGCAGCATCCTGTGCCGCAAGACGAGGCTCCAACCCAACGGGTGAATTGGAGGCGCGATATGCGGTGATGGCCTCAAGGGGTGCCGGAGCTCGGGTGACGGAGAGTACCTGCTCCAACTCAACGTACTTCCGTCCAAGCGCTTTGAGGCGCTCGACGGCTTCTTCCACCACGTCGCCCCGTGCTTGCCGCGGGGCCATCCGGAACCTGGGGGATGCGTCTGCAACGACCGTGTGTTCACGGAGCAGTTCGTTCAGGGAAGTGGAGAGTTCCTGCGCGAGCCTGAGCAGTTCTGCATTGGTTGGACGTCTCTCCCCTTTCTCCATGGCCACCAACGTCGTGCGTGCGACGCCGATGCGCTTGGCCAAGTGCTCTTGCGTCTGGTTCAGTCGCTTGCGCGCCTGGGCGATTCGCTCACCAAGTTGCTCGGAAGAGATCATGGTTGGCCTGCTTGGTTCGGTTGGGAGTTTCAAGCTTCAGCGGGCCTTGCTCGGCGCGCATTTGGTGACGGAAGCCGATCCACCGATGCTGCAAATTCCGTAGCTGCAGAACCCAAAGAGCCTTCTTCAGGAAATGCTCTCGCACAGAGGTGCCGAGGGAAGATAGCAGGTAAAGTGGGCGGCCTCGTTCCTGGATGCGAGTATAGGCGCCTGCGACAGAGTCCAATCCACCGCTGAACAGCGCGACCTCTTCTGCTCCGACCAGACGCTCAATGCTCCAGTCGATTTGCTGCGGAGCCCATACTTTGGAGCGAGTAAACGTCAGAGCCCACTGGTCATCAGTTAACCAATGGAGGAACTTCTCCAAGGCGGAACGTACCCCGTTCAAATGCCCTGGTTCTGCAACGCCCACCTCCAGCTCGATTCGCCGATGCCGGCTGTGGTGATGCGGCGCTTGATCTCCATGAGCGTTACGTGGAGCGAGCCGATCGATATGGTGGACGGCGGTTGCCACATGGAGAAGGTCGCGCGCTACGGGGCGGAGTTGTCCCAACCAAGTGAGTGGCTCATGCTCCAGCCGTATCCTTCCCAACCGGAGAGGCTTCCCTTCCGATGGATGCATGAGGACTTCGCCGAAGCTTCCTACCGTATATCGGAAGGTGCTCATGTTGGGTCTCACAGGAGGTTTTCGCCGTACAGGTCCACTTCGCTCCGGAACTTCGAGGCGAGGCCCAGTCGCTTGAAATTTGGATTCCGCGCAATCAAGGCCGCAGTGGTATCGACCAGTTGCGCTAGGTGACTCTCAAGCTCCTGAACATCGAGCTGGATACCTCTCTTGTTGAGCCGGTCAGCCACTCCTCCCTTGGCTTCAATGATCGCGGAGTTGATGGCGCTCATGACGAAGCAGCGGAGGACGTACTGCTCGTCACGGATCCCCAATCCACAGGCACGGATGGCTTCCTGGCAGAGGAGTTCGTCCTTCCAGTCCTTGCCGTATTGCTCGTGCACGCGGTTCAAAGCGGACCGGTGGATGTGGGTGAATCCCTCGAACCACGCTTGTCGCTCGTCATCAGCTTGGGATGCAAGACACCTCAGCGTCATGTGAAGGGATGCAACACCTCCATCAAGAAGGTGGTTGACCCCTTCAGCAATGGGGAGGAGTTCAGGCTCCTTGCCGCATGCTGCACGCACGAGGCTTTGTGCTGCTCCGCGCAGGGGCGGTGACAGGGTAGTGAAGATGTCCCGGTCCGGCATGGCTCCCTCCTGAAGGATATAGGTCCACCGCGCCCTTCCGACAAAGTCAGATCTAACGATCTGGGTCCCGGATTTCAAGTCGACATTGTCAATCTAGTGGGGCTCGTGCTCGGCTTTCTTCCAAGTGCCCGAAATCACAAGATTTTTTGTCTCGTCGCTTCTGGTGCTACAGGCTCGTTGCCTGATGGTGCCCGGTGCGATGTACCAAGGTGTGCAGGACCGTCAATTTTCCGGTCACGCGGCTTTCTGGCCGAGACGGGGCGGGGAACCAACCTCGTGATTCATGCAATGCGCCGGAGGTGGTTTACGGCTTGAGGTTGGTTCTGGCGTTCTTCAATTCGGTTGGCTCTCAGCCCTTGCGCCACACCTGGCTGGCGAGCAGCGCGCGGGCGGCGAGGAAGCCGCACAGCCCGTGCACCCCGGGCCCCGGAGGCGTGGAGGCCGAGCACAAATACAGACGCGGATCCGGCGTGGCGTAGGGGACGAGCCGGGCCACGGGGCGGGCGAAGAGCTGCGCGCCCTCCATGGCGCCGCCGGAGATGTCTCCGCCGATGAAGTTGGGGTTGTAGGCCTCGTACTGCGCGGGCGAGCGCGTGTGCCGGGCGAGGATGCGCGTGCGGAAGCCGGGAGCGGCGCGCTCCACCTGGGCTTCAATCCGCTCCGTCATGTCCTCGGTGGAGCCGTGGGGCACGTGGCAGTACGCCCAGCCGGTGTGCTGGCCCGCGGGCGCGCGGCTGGCATCGAAGAGCGTGTGCTGGGCGAGCAGCACGTAGGGGCGCTCGGGAATCTCCCCGCGAGAGACGGCGGCCTCGCTGGCGGAGATCTCCTCCAGGGTGCCGCCGAGGTGCACGGTGCCGGCGCGGGCACACGCGGGAGCGCGCCACGGAATGGGGCCGGAGAGGGCCCAGTCCACCTTGAAGACACCGGGCCCGTAGCGGAAGCGCTGGAGCTTCTCCACGTAGGACGGCGGCAACCGGTGGCCGGCGAGCTGCACGAGCTGCCGGGGCGTCACGTCGAGCAGCACGGCGCGCGAGCGGGGCAGCTCGTCCACGTTGAGCACGCGGTGGCCCGTCTCCACCTCGCCGCCGAGCGCGCGCAGGTAGCTGACGAGCGCGTCCACGAGCTTCTGCGTGCCACCGCGAGGAAAGGGCCAGCCCACGGCGTGGCCGGAGGCGAGCAACAGAATCCCGAAGGCGGAGGTGAAGGGCTTCTCCAGGGCGGAGAAGGAGTGCGCGGCGGAGCCGGCGAAGAGGGCGCGCGCGAGGGGCCCGCGGAAGGCGTGGGAAGCGAGCGAGTGCGCGGGACGCAGGGCGCGCAGGCCGAAGCGGGCGAGGCGGAAGGGACGGCGGGGGAGGCGCAGCGGGTCGCCGAGCTGGGCCATGACGTCGTCGAAGGCGCGCACCATGGGGCGCATCCACTTCACATAGCGCTCGGCGTCGGGGCCGAGCCCCTGGGCGGTGGCCTCGAGGGAGCGCTCGAGGACGGCGGCGGTGCCCTGCTCGAGCGGGTGGGCGAGGGGCGCGTCGGGGTGGATCCACTCGAGGCCATGGGCGCCGAGGGGCAACTGGCGGAAGAAGGGCGAGGCGGCGGCGAGCGGGTGGATGGCGGAGCAGACGTCGTGGACGAAGCCGGGCAGGGTGAGCTCGGCCGAGCGGGCACCCCCGCCGGGAGTGGGGCCGGCCTCGAAGACACGCACCGAGCGGCCCGCGCGCGCCAGGGAGATGGCGGCGGCGAGCCCGTTGGGACCGGCGCCCACCACGACGGCATCGAGCAGGGTGCTCATGGGTTGTGAAGCTTCACCCGGCCTGATGGGGACAGGGGCGGGATGCCACCGGATTGCGTTCACCAGTGGACGTCCGAGGTTGTCCGGCACCACGGCACCCGGGCGGGCAGGCGAGGGACGAGGGGACAGGGTGCGCGGAGGCGGCGGGAATTCCCATCCTCCCGGGTGGGAGTGTGCGGCTCGAGCGAGGCCCCGCGCGGGGCCCGGAAGACAGGGGAGAGGACATGGCTTGCCAGGGTCTGAAGGGCAAGGTCGCCATCGTGACGGGGGCCTCGAGTGGAGTGGGCTGGCAGGCGGCGGTGCGCCTGGGCGAGGCGGGGGGGAAGCTGTGCATCACCGCGCGCCGGGCGGAGGCACTGGAGCAGCTGCGCCATGAATTGGAGGCGAAGGGCGTGGAGTGCATCTCCGTGCCTGGGGACGTGACGGTGCAGGCGGACGTGGAGCAGGTGGTGCGCGAGTGCCTGACGCACTACGGCCGGGTGGACATCCTGGTGAACGACGCGGGGGTGCAGTCGTACGGCTTCTTCGACGAGCTGCCGTGGGAGCACCTCACGCGGACGTTCGACATCAACGTGTTCGGCTTCATGCGCTTCGCGCGGGCGGTGCTGCCGCACTTCAAGGCACAGGGCAGCGGCCACATCCTCAACGTGCAGTCGATGTTGTCGAAGGGCTCGGCGCCGCTGCTGTCTGCGTACAGCGCGAGCAAGCACGCGACCCTGGGGTGGGCGAAGTGTCTGGAGATGGAGTTGATGGGCACGGGGATTCAGGTGTCCAACGTGCTGGTGCCCTCGGTGGCGACGAACATGTTCGCGCACGCGCCGACGATGTTCGGCCTGGCGCCCAAGCCGGTGCCGCCGACGTATGACCCGGACGTGGCGGCGCGAGCGGTGGTGCAGTGCGCGCGGCGGCCGGGGAGGACGGTGGTGCCGGTGTTCCTCGGAGGGCGGTTGCTGTTGTGGCTCAACCAGCTCGCCCCCTGGGTGGGCAAGGCGATCATGGGTCGGTTCGGCGCGCGGATGCAGATGAGGGACGAGCCCATCCATCGGCCCGAGGGCAATCTCTTCCATCCGGTGGAGGCGGGCGTGGGGCCCCATGGCCCGGTGCCACCGACGCCGAAGTGGATCCGCTTCTCGGCGACGGCGGGCCTCGCCGCGCTGGTGGGCGGCGTGATGCTGGGCGTGGCGGGACTGGCCCGCGCGGCACGCTGAGGGGACACGGGACCCTACCTCTCCCGTCAGACCTTCCTGTAGAATGCGAGCAGTCAGGCGGGAAGGCCTGCGGGAGGAATGCGGATGGGCAGGGGAAAGCGTCCAGCCACCTACGAGGACATCGAGGCGTTACCACCGGGCTGGGTGGGGGAGATCATCGACGACGAGCTGTGGGCGCTTCCACGGCCGGCGAAGTGGCACACGTGGGTGGCCTCGCGGCTCGGTGTGATGCTGGGAGGCTTCGGCGTCGGGCAGAGGGAGCCGGGCGGTTGGTGGATTCTCGACGAGCCGGAGTTGCACTTCGGCCGGCAGGTGTTGGTGCCGGACCTCGCGGGCTGGCGCTACGAACGAGTACCCGGGCTGCTCGAGAGGGATGCGCCCTTCTTCCACCTGGCGCCCGATTGGGTCTGCGAGGTGCTCTCCCCATCCACTGCTGCGTTGGATCGGGGACGAAAGCTGTGGCTCTACCATCAAGAGGGCGTGAACCACGCGTGGCTGGTGGACCCGCGGGCGCACACGCTGGAGGTCTACCGGCGAGGGGCGCGAGGCTGGCGGCTGGCCCGGTACGGAGGAGAGGACGTGATCCACGCCGAGCCATTCGACGCCGAACCCCTGGACCTGGGGCGGCTCTGGGCGCCCGGGTCCACGCCCGCGCCCGGGCCCTGATGCTTCGGAGGGATGCCTACTCCTCGGACTCCTCGTCCATCGCCTCCAGTTCCTCGATGGTGGGGAATCGGATGAGGATCCACTCCCCGTCGCGCATGCGTGTGACGTTATGGCGAGCGCCTGCCACCTCAATGACCGCCTCGTAGGGCACAGTCGCCTGAGCCCGCAGCCAGGCGAGAGCCTCATCCCGGGTGCCAAAGGAGCGCAGAGGCTTCGGCCAGGCCTCCTCGGTGTTGAAGACCCGGGCGTACTCCCAGAAGTCCTTCAGCCGGCCAACGTGTTGAAGGAAAAGGAGCGCCTTGGCCGAGGTTTCGATGGTGGTTACGGCTTCCGGCTCGCTGGAGTGCTGCCTTGCTAGCGCTTCGAGGGAGCTCAGGAGGTCTTCCAGCTTGGAACTCATATTCATTCCCTACAGACGATGCCTTCCAGCACACTTCCCGATTGAGTCATCAGCACCAGCGGGGCGAGGACCAGGACGCCCGCACCGGCGGAGACGACGATGAATGTAACTCCAGCCGCGGTGACGATGGTTCCTACCAGTAGCTCCTGGCGATGGCGCTTCAGCCAGTCAATGGCTTCATCCATGGCCGTGAACTCCAATGCGTGAAGCTCTTTCAGCTTGAGGCAGTCCTCATACGCTTCACGGCACGTGTTCTGGCAGTACGAATAATGGCCTGGGCCCCCACGCTCGATGAGATCGGGAGGCTTCCTCTTCCAGCATCGTCGGAAGCACTCGATCTGCTCTTTGTCGCAGTCCCTGGCGCGACGCGCGGTGAGTGCTATCGGGCCTGACTCCCTTGCCCGGACGAGCGCTTGAGCGAGCAGGGCCCGGTCGAGCTCCGATGCTTCCTGCCAGGTCACTGCCTGCGCCTCATCCGAGGCATCTCGAATGATCAGGAGCCGGTCCTGGGTAGGTACGACACGCTCGGAGGGGACAGGGCGCGGAGTACTGCACGCCAGGAGGATGAGGGGCAGGAGCACGCAGGCACCTGCCCGGATGCGGCGGGGCATCATCGAGGGGATCTCACGAAGCTGAGGGGGGCGCTCTGGTAGCATGCCGGTCGGGCATGGCAAGCGACATCATCGACTTCCAGTCGGAGCGGGGGCGCCACGAGGAGTTGCTCGGGCGAGAGGACGTGATGACCGAGCTGGAGGCGCTCCTGCTGGGCGGTCCCTCGCGCGGGTGGGTGCTGGTCAAGGGCGGGCCGGGGATGGGCAAGAGCGCGCTGCTGACCGAGTGGTTGAAGCGGCGCGAGGGCGCGGGGCGGCCGGTGCCGCCGCACCATTTCCTGCGGCGCGGCGTGGAGGACTGGGACCGGCCCGAGGTGGTCAAGCGCAACCTGGCCGCACAGGTGGAGCGGCTCTACCCCGAGTGGGCTGAGCCAGACGCACGGCCCGAGTCGCGCCTGCTGGAGTTGTTGCAGCGGGTTTCGGACAAGATACTGAAGCCACGCTATGAGCGGTTGGTCCTGGTGGTGGATGGCCTCGACGAGGTCGAGGGCGAGTCAGACGGCTCCAACCCGCTGCCGCGTTTCCTGCCGCACGTGTTGCCGCCTGGCGTGAAGGTGCTGTGTGCTTCGCGGCCCACGTACCCATACCTGAGCTGGCTGGAGGGATTGGAGGGAGTTCGCACCCTCGACCTGGATGGCGAGCGATGGGCGGGCTCGAACAAGAACGTGGTGCGCCAGTTCTGGGCGCACGCGGCATCCCGCTTCGTGCCGCCGGTGAAGCCGGCCTTCGTCAGCGAGGTCGTGCAGCGGGCCGAAGGCAACGTGCTCTACGCCGTGAAGCTGGCGGAGTGGTTGCTGGATCAACCCGTGGAGAAACGGCGGGCCGAGCTGCTGCCACGAGGATTGGAAGCGCTGCTCGAGGAAAGCTGGGCGCGAATTCAGAGGTTGCCCGGTGAGCTTCGCAAGGTTGCTCTCGAGGGGTTGGGGGTGGTGGCCGTGGCCCGCGAGGCGCTGCCCTTGTCGGTCGTGGCGGCAGTGGCCTCCTGGAAGGAGTTGGAGGACGGTGAGCGATTCCTGCGCGCGGCACGCTCGTTCCTCCTCGAGGAGCCGGGACATTCGGGGCGCGAGAAGGTCTGGCGGCCCTTCCATGAATCCTTCCGGAACTTCATCCTGTCGAAACTCGGCGACGAGCGGGAGCGGGAGGAGCACCGGCGTGTGGCGGAGCAGTTGTGCCGTTGGCCGGTGGAGACCGCGGACCGGGACTTCCGTTGGAGCTATGCCTTGCGCCATGGTGTGACGCACTGGCTGAAGGCCGGGGCGGGGGCGAGGGCACGCAGTCTCTACACGGATCTGGGCTACCTCGAGGCGAAGTGCCGGCTCGCGGGTGTATTCGCGGTCGAGGAAGACCTGCGCAGTGGCGCGGAGTGGGGGACTCCCCAGGAGAGGGAGTGTCCGTTGGCGCTCCATCGCGCCATCCAGGCCGAGTCCCATGGATTGAGGAAGGTTCCGGAGGCACTGGCCCTGGTCGTCTACAATCGGCTGCGCTCCTTCGGGTGGACGGCCGCGAGGTTGGAAGAGACGCTGCACTTCCCCGAGGGGCTCCCTGCACTCCGTTTGCGGCATCCTGTTCGGGCCGGGAGCAGTGAACGCACCCTGGAGGGACATCGAGGTTGGGTGAGAGGGTGCGCGGTGACGCCGGATGGGCGGCGCGTGGTGTCGGCATCGGACGACAAGACGCTGAAGGTGTGGGACGTGGAGACGGGACAGGAACTGGCAACCCTGAGGGGCCACGAGGGGTGGGTGATGGGGTGCGTGGTGACGCCGGATGGGCGGCGCGTGGTGTCCGCGTCCGAGGACAAGACGCTGAAGGTGTGGGACGTGGAGACCGGGCAGGAGCTGGTCACCTCGAGGGGCCACGAGGCCGCGGTCAACGGCTGCGTGGTGATGCCGGATGGGCGGCACATGGTGTCGGCATCCGATGACGAGTCACTGAAAGTCTGGGAGGTGGATACAGGGAAGGAACTGGCAACCCTGAGAGGCCATGTCGGTGGGGTGATGGGCTGCGCGGTGATGCCGGATGGACGACGTGTGGTCTCGGCCTCCTACGATAAGACGTTGAAGGTGTGGGATTGGGTCACGGGGAAGGAGTTGCTCTCCCTGGAAGGGCACACGGGCGGGGTGCGTGGGTGCGCAGTGCTGCCGGACGGGCGGTGCGTGGTGTCGGCGTCCAACGACGGAACGCTGAAAATCTGGGACGTGGAGACGCGCCGGGAACTGGCGACGTTGACGGGCCATGAGGGGTGGGTGAGGTGCTGCGCGGTGTTGCCAGACGGGCCACGTGTGGTGTCGGCGTCCGAGGATGGGACGCTGAAAATCTGGGATGTGGAGACACGCCGAGAGCTTTTCGCCCTGAAAGGTCACGGGGGTTGCGTCGGGGCCTGCACGGTGACGCCGGAGGGGCGGCGCGTGGTGTCCGCATCCGAGGATGGGACGCTGAAGATCTGGGACGTGGAGGCAGGACGGGAGCCATCCACTCCCAGGGGTCATTCGGGATGGGTGAATGGCTGCGCGATGACGCCGGACGGGCGGCACGTGGTGTCCGCGTCCGAGGACAAGACGCTGAAGGTGTGGGACCTCACAACGGGGCAAGAGGTGCGCACCCTGGAAGGTCACCGCGGGGTGGTGAGTTGCTGCGCGATGATGCCGGATGGGCGGCGTGTGGTGTCCGCGTCCGATGATGGGACGTTGAAGATCTGGGAGGTGGAAACAGGTCGCGAACTGCTCACCCTCGAGGGCGATGGGGATTGGCAGATGGGCTGCGCGGGGATTTCTCGTGGGCGTGTTGTCGCCGCATCCGCCAATCGGACGCTGCGGATCTGGGAGGTGGAAACAGGTCGGAAGCTGGCGACCCTGAAGGGCCATCAGGGTGGGGTTCGGAGTTGTGCGGTAACGCCGGGTGGGCGGCATGTGGTGTCGGCGTCCAATGACAAGACGCTGAAGATCTGGGACGTGGAGACGGGACGGGAAGTCGCTATCTTGAGGGGGCATGGGGGCTGGGTGATGGGCTGCGCGGTGACGCCGGATGGGCGGCGCGTGGTGTCGGCGTCCGAGGATGGGACGCTGAAGATCTGGCACGTGGAGACATGGCGAGAGCTGGCAACCCTGAGGGGGCACGAAGGGTGGGTGAGCGGCTGCGCAGTCACGCCAGACGGACGGCGGGTGGTGTCGGCGTCCTACGACAAGACCTTGAAGGTGTGGGACATCGACTCGGGTCGGTGCCTCTCCACGCTCTTCGGTGCGGGTGCCTTCCTCTCTGTCGCGGCCACGTCCGATGTCGTTTGTGCGGGCGACGTTCTTGGGAACGTCTGGATTCTCGAAATGGAGTCGGCTGTTGCCAGGGGGATCCCGACCCTCATGAACACGCCAGCGTCTGGATCCACCATGAGTGTCCCCTTCCCGAAGCCCGTTCTCGAGGCCTACCGCTCTCAATCGCTCGCCTTCTTCATCGGCTCCGGCCTCTCGCTCGGCCGCGACGTCAAGGGCAACTTCCCCACGTGGGCGCAACTCCCCCACCGGTTGCTCGATGTCTGTGCGCGTCTGGACTCGCTCGACGCGCAGGTCATCCAGACCCGGCGCGGTCTGTTCACGGGACGCATGCGTCTCGAGCTCATGCTCGCGGACCTGGGCTCCCTGCGCGCTGCCCTCGACCGCGACTACCAGAAGGCGCTCAACGACATCTTCCGCCCCGCGGACGCGGCACCCGGGGCGGCGCATCAGGCCGTGGCCCGGCTGGGGGTCCGCGCGATCCTGACCACGAACTACGACCCGCTCCTCGAACGGCTCCAGGAGGCGCGGCACAGGCAGCCGTATACGTGGAAGGAATCGGACCTGGCGCTCAATGACCTGGAGTCCGGACGCCATGTCCTGCTCAAGGTCCATGGGACGGCGGAGCGTTTCGACACCGTGGTGATGACCGAGAGCGAGTACAGGGATGTCCGCTCCAATCCGTCCTACCGGGCGGTCCTGGGCCATCTGCTCCAGGGATACACGTTCCTGTTCATCGGCTACGGGATGAACGACCCGCTCGACCTGGACCTCGTGCTGAAGTGGAACGCGGAGGCATTCAAGTCCGCGGCCCGCCGCCACTACGCGCTCCTGAAGGACCCGAGCGACACCGACCGCGACCGCTACGAGCGCGAGTACAACATCCGGGTCATTCCCTACAACGACCACGCGCAGCTCCCGGCCATCCTGGAGGAACTCCAGCGCGGCACCGCCGGTCAGCCCTGAGCCGGGTCTGATGGGTGCTCAGGACAGTGCGCGGTGGAGGAGAACGGCGAGGAGACAGAAGGGATAGGCCAACAGGCAGCTGTACAAGACCTGCAAGGGGGTCAGCTTCCTGTTGTCGATCTCTCCGCGAGTCGGGCCCTGTCGATCTCTCTGCCTCAAGAGCCAACCGAGCCCGAAGGCCACGAGTCCCGAGATGATCCATCCAGTCATGCCCGCATCATCCGTGGGCCGCTGGCCTTCCTCAACCGCCAGTGATGGCACGACCTGACGCCGTCACTCTCCGGGGTCGAGCACTTGCTTGTGCGAGCTGGTTCTCCATGACAGCTCTGCTACGTTGGGGCGGACCTCTGAAATCCGGGCTTTCTCCCCACTTCACACACAAGGTCCACAACCATGTTCCCGCTCTGCCTTCTTCTCGCTGCGTTCGTGATTCCATCTCCCATGGAATCGGGCATTGCGGTCACCGCACTCTCCGTGGATGCGGACCATTCCACCGAACCCTCGGGTCTTGTCAGTGGGGAGGGGGTGCTCGCAGGCAGTAGCAGAGCGGGGAAGGCTTTCACCAAGAAGCAGAAGCAGACCGTCAAGCAGAAGAATGCCGAGGCGCACGGGGGCTCGAACCACTGTGAGAATTGTGAGGTCGAGACAGTAGCGGGCAAGAAACACGAGAAGGGAGTGACCCCGCCGCGGAATGAGACCCAGGTCGACCACAAGACGCCCAAGGTCAAGGGCGGCGCTGGCGACGTGGACAATGCCCAGGTTCTCTGTCGGAACTGCAACCTCAAGAAGGGGAGCAAGGAGCCACAGAAGGAGGAAACGCCGTGACCTCATCCAGCGCGGATGGGCGGGTCAAGATCGTCTTCAAGCTGGAGAAGGATGAAGACGACTACCCTCCCTTGGACTACGAGGGCTTGTGGGCTCTCCCCGTCGGAGAGGGGCTGTTCCAGATCGACAATGTCCCCTTCTTCGCCAGGGGCATTGCCCATGGCGACATCGTTTCCGCTGCACCCGAGCAGCGGGAGCTTCGTTTCCGGGAGGTCGTGCGCCCCTCGGGCCATAGCACCCTTCGCCTCATCATCTACGACGAGAAGGACATTCCTTCCGTCAGGGCGCTGCTCCAGGAGATGGGTTGCTCCATCGAGCAGAGCCACATCCCGGGGCTGATCTCCGTGGACGTTCCCCCGACCGTCTCCCTGGCGGTGTTGAGGACGGCCCTGGACGAAGGTGAGGCCCAGGAGCGATGGGGTTACGAAGAGGCCTGTCTCGCCTCGACCTGACCCCATGGGCTCAGGGGGGGGGCTATTTCGTGAGTCGGGTCCATGGGGCTACCTTCGAAGTGGTGCATGGAATAGAACGCACCGGGCATGCATCCCCGCGCTCTCGCCCTGTCCAACGCTGCTGTCGTGCTTCTGGCCCTCCTGCTGCCGCGTGTCACGCTGGCGGAGCCCTCGCCGTGGCGCCCCATCGTCCTCTCCGAGCTTCCTCCGGGTCACATGGCCGAGCTGCGGATCTCCGCTGGCGTCCCCATCGTGGTGCGCTTCGAGTCCGAGCTCGACCCGGCGGGGACGCGGCTCCGGGAGAAAGGCCCCTCTCCCTTCGAGTCGCTGGACGTCTCCGGCCGGCTGTTGCTGCTCCACCCCTCGGCCAGCGCATGGCTCTGGCCTCGTATGCACCTCCAGGTCCGGCGGATGGACGGCACGGGCCTGACCCTCGTGCTCGTCCCCAGCCCTCCCGCCCTGGCGGATGTGCAGGTGGACGTCTTCCTCCACCCGTTCTCACCCGGGGCGCTGCGGGTTGCTCTGGAGAAGGTGAGCGCCGAGCATGAGGCGCTGAAGCTCCAGTACGCTTCGTCCCAGGACGAGCTCGCGCGTTATCGCGACGACGAGTTCAATGTCGATGTCGCCATCGCGGTGCTGCTGCTCGACGACGAAGCTTCCTCCCATCTGGTGAAGGACAAAGCCCTCGAGGTGAAGAACGCGGATGTGCGGGCACTCGCCTGGTTCGTGCGTCTCGCCGGTCGCTCGGCCTACGTCTTCTTCGTGATGAACCGCCACCGCACGGAGAGCTGGACTCTGGGGCAGGGAGCGATTCTCAACGACAGGACCCGGGAGTCGCTCCCCGTCATCGTCCGTGCCCGTCCATCCGTCATCCCACCCGGCGGAAGTGGGCGTGTCGTGCTCGTCACCCGGACACCGCCTTCCGCGAGCAAGGCACGCTATGAAGTCCAACTCCAGGGGCCGGGTGATCCCAGATGGCAGCTTTGCTACTATGGGGCGCAGCTCTGAGCTCCGCGCTCGCATTTCATTCCCCAACAGAGGTCCATGGACATGTCCCCGAGGAGAAGTCTCCACCTGCCCGCACTGGGCGCCCTGGCGGTTCTCTTCACCGCCTGCTCCGGTGTCCGCTTGCGGCCCGATGGAACCCCCGAGCCCCAGGACTGCCCACGGGAGGCCCTCGACGCCATGGCCCGGCTGGGAATCCATCCCAAGGACTCCCTCACGGTGCTCGTGGATGAGCGGTGGGGCGAGCGCGGCGTGACGCGGCTGGAGGAGGGTCCTGTCGTCGGCTACCTGGACTCGTCCCATGAGCAGCTTCCCGAGAGGACCCGGCTGTTCGGGCAGGTCTGGACGGCGGGAGAGATGGTCACCGTGTGGTATTACGAGGCCGAGGTTCCCGGGGGGAGCCGGATGCCCTTCTGTGCCGAGGTCGACGACAGCGGTGGGCAGGTGAAGGATCCGTCATCTCCCCGAGGCGTGGCCATCATCCAGGACAATGTCGCCAACGCGAAGGTGGTCGCGCGTTACGGCGAGATTGACCCTTCCCGGCCGAAGGGCCGGTTGTTCATCTATGGGGACGTCGACGAGTTGCCGCCGGATGTGCGTGATTCGTTGAAGAAGTGAGGCCGCGGCTCAAGCCTCGCTGCTGTAGAGGCTCCGCAGGAAGAGCGTGAAGTGGGCTGCAATCGGGAGGAGGTCGGCCTCCACCGTCATGAGGACGATTCCCGGCTCGCCCGGTGCGTCCCGGTAATCGAAGCAGAGGTACTCCCCCCCCGGGCGTGGTGGCGAAGGGGTACACCCCCTCGGGCAGGAGGGGCTCGAGCTGCTCGTGGATGCTGAGGGCGCAGTACGTGCTGCCCCACCGGGGGACGGTGCCGGGTGTGAGCAGTGGGCCCATCGAATCGCTGCCTCGGCCCACCTGGAAGGTGGACGGGATGGGAACCCTGCCCTGGTGGGTCGCGATGACCTGCTTGTAGGCCTCTGGCAGCACGACGCCCCAGCGCTGCTCGAGCCGTGCGATGTCCCGCGGGGTTGCCGGAAGGGGCTCCTGCCACAGGTAATTCTTCCAGCGGACGCTCATCGGTGCTCCCCTCCCCAGTCACTCCCCGGGGTCGAGCACTTCCATCAGGGCCTGCCCGTTGGTCAGGTCGAGCAGTGCGGTCTGGAAGGACTGCACGCGGGTGACGGGGAGCAGGAGCTGGTAGCCCACGGTGGCGGCGTACTCCTCGGAGACGGCTTCCGCCTCGTGGGCCGGGAGCATCCGGCGGAAGCCGTCGACGCTCGCGTACTCGATTTCGACGAAGAGGCGGGCCTTGCTCACGCGCTCGGTGGTGGGCAGGTGCTCGAGCCCCTGCTGGACGCAGCCGGTATAGGCCCGCACCAGCCCGCCCTTGCCCAGGAGCGTTCCGCCGAAGAGCGGGTGACGACGACGGCCACGTCTCCCACGTTGCCGTGGAGCAGTGCCGTCAGCATCGGCCGGCCCGCGGTCCCGTGCGGCTCGCCGTCATCGCTCATCCCCGCCATGCCCGTGGAGCCGGGCGGGCCTACCACGTACGCCCAGCAGTTGTGGTTGGCGTCGGGGAACTCCTCGCGGACGCGGGCGATGAACGCCTTGGCCTCCTCCACCGTGGGCGCGGGGGCCACCGTGGTGATGAAGCGGCTGCGCTCGAGCTCCTGCTCCACCCGGTGGAGGCGTGCCGGTATGGGGTAACGCGAGTTCTTCGGCATGGACCCACTCTCTCGGGTTAGCTTGGGCCATCAAGGACGCGCCATGACCTGGACACGCACTCTCGTGCTCATTACGGCCTGCACTCTGCCAGGATTCGAACTGCCAGCAGAGTCCGCATGGCCCCTGGTTTCACTCCTCGCCTCAGGCCCAGGGAAAAGAGGGCCTCGCAAGCCACCAGGAAAGAAGGAGGAGAAGCCGAAACGGCCGGTGAATCTGAGCCGGTGCCTCGATTCTTGTGCCGCAGGTGGCGTGGTCTTCATCAGCTTCTGCAATGACATCGAGAAACCCGCGATACGTGCCGTTTGCTTCTCGAAGGCCAATGAGAGCGAGCAACAGTGTCGGGGCTTTTGTTCCAACTACTTCGGGAGCTGAGAGGTTGACGCCATGCCCACGGTGACTCGACTGATGCGGGGGACCCGGCCTTCTGGGCCCATCATGGCGGAGCGCCGGTTCGAGAGCGCGGATGGCTCTGGCCAGCGTGCCTCCATTCGCGTCCGTGCACCCGCCAGGGATTCTCAGACCGGTAACTACAAGTGCACCGTGGAGTGGGTCCACTCAGGCGAGAAGGAGCTGTTCGAACTCTGGGGGATCGACTCGATGCAGGCGCTGCAACTCGCCCTCCGAGCCGCTGGAGACCTGGTGAACGGGGGGGAGGAGGCACTCCGGTGGGAGGGAAGCGATGAGGGCTACCTGGGGTTTCCCAGGACGTACCCGGAGTTTCTTCCCCAGGCGCTCCTGCGGAAGCTGGAGCGGATGATCGACCGGGAGATCGCCGCCCATACGCGCAAGAGCGAAGCGGAGCGCAAGCGGCGGCAGCGCGAACAGGCGCGGGGCCGAGCCGCACGGAAAAAGCCCGGCCCTGGCCGGGCGAAGATGCCATAGCGCCAGGGCCGTCTGTTCCCAGCTCAGTGGATCCGCAGGGTCAGTTTGCCCAGGTGGTGCTGGAGCACCTCCTTCTGGGCCCGGGCGGCCTCCTCCATCGCGTACACGTGGCCGATCTCCAGGTGGAACGGCCCCGCTTCGATGAGCTCGTTGAGCCGCTCGAGCGCCTTCTGACCCGGGATGCCGTCATAGGCGATGACCTCGACGCCCCCGGAGCCCCGCGGCGGTGGCTCCACGCCGTTCGGGTGGGCGATGCGGCCGCCCTGGCGCACGTGTTTCAGCGCGCTCAGGCATTTGTCATTGCACGCCAGCACCAGCGCCGCGTCGAGCCCGTCCGGGGCGAAGTCGCGGCAGGCCTTCTCCACGTCCCCGTGGTGCCCCTCGACGACCGCCTCCGCGCCGAGCCGGCGGGCCAGCTCCACGCCGTCCTCGCCCGAGGCCACCGCCAGCACCCGCGCTCCCAGCCGCCGGGCGAGCTGCAGCGCGATGTGTCCCACTCCCCCGCTGGCGCCGAAGACGAGCAGGCGTTGTCCCGTCTGGAGCCGCAAGGTGTCCTCGAGCCCTTGCAGGGCGGTGATGCCATCCGCCGCCAGTGCCGCCGCCTGCTCCACCTTCATTCCCCGGGGAATCCGCGCCGCGTGCTTCTCCTTCGCCACGGCGAATTCCGCGTAGAAGCCTCCCTTGGGGCTCAGGAAGGCGGCGGCGTAGACGCGCTCCCCCACCTGGAAGCGCCGCACGTTCTTCCCCACGGCCACCACCTCGCCCGCGCCGTCGGTGCCGGGCACGTAGGGGAAGTGGGGCTTGCCTTGCATCATCCCCACCATCTCCCCTTCCCGCTCCAGGGGATCCCAGATGCCCACCCCCGCCGCCTCGACGCGGATGAGGATTTCATCGTCTCCGCAGTCGGGCACGGGCACCGTCTTGATGCCGAGCACCTCCGGGCCGCCGAAGCGATCCAGCGCCGCGGCCTTCATCTTCTCGGGAATGGAGGGGGCCATGGTGTGACTCCTTGTGGGTGAAGCGTGGGTGAAGCCGGTTCACGCGGAGGATGGGCACTCCCCGGAGTCCTGTCAGGGCTCGGCCCGCCGCACGAGGGGCAAGGGCTATACCCGTGAGCGCCTGGCCGTGCGGTTCACACCATCGGGCCGCGTCCGTGATGTCGGCCTGGGCGGGCTTCCGGATCTCCAGCGAGCGTTTCACAGGGAGTCGAGAATGCGTGCCTTGACCACATCCCAGGACTCACCTGCCTCGGTGTTCGCATCCAACTCGGCCAGCCGCTGCTCGAGCTCCGCCAGTTGTTCCTCGGAGGTCGTCACCTGCTCGGGGTGCGCGGCGACACTGTCCCACAGGTCTTCGGCCAGCTGGATGCGCTCGGCCACGCTCAAGTGCAGGAGATCGGAGACGGTCATACGCGCCATGGTCCCAATGTAGCGCCGACCCTCACCGGGGCACCACCTGAAGCAGGCTCCCGAGTGCGCTCCTATACTCCTGCCAGGCAGACCTCTTCCCAGCCCTATGCCCGCGGGCGCTCGGTGATGGGGCAGCTCGGGGAGGTGAGGTTCTGCGCGGTGTTGATGAGGGCCACGTGGCTGAAGGCCTGGGGGAAGTTGCCCAGCTGCCGCTTCGTGCGCGGGTCGTACTCCTCGGCGAGCAGCCCCACGTCGTTGCACAGCGACAGCAGCCGCTCGAAGAGGGCTTGCGCCTCGTCCAGCCGGCACAGCAGCGTGAGCGCGTCCGCCAGCCAGAAGGAGCACGCCAGGAATGTCCCCTCGCCCGGCGGCAGTCCGTCCTCCGAGCGGCGCGTGTCATAGCGGCGCACCAGCCCGCCCTCGCTCAGCTCGCGCTGGATGGTGTCCACCGTGCCCACCACGCGCGGGTCCGACGGCGGCAGGAAGCCGAGCTGCGGAATGAGCAGCAGCGCCGCGTCCAACTCCCGGCTGCCATAGGCCTGGACGAAGCTGCCCCGCCCCGCGTCATAGCCGCGCTCGCACACCTGGGCGTGGATGCGCGCGCGCAGGGCCCTCCAGCGCTCCACCGGCCCGGGCAGGCCGTACTGCTCGACGGTCTTGATGGCCCGGTCCACCGCCACCCACGCCATCACCTTCGAGTAGGTGAAGTGCTGGGGCGGGCCGCGCACCTCCCAGATGCCCTCGTCGGGGCGCTCCCAGTTGGACTCGAGGAAGTCGAGCAGGTGGCGCTTGAGGTTCCACGACTCCTCGCGCGCGGGCACCCCCGAGCGCCGGGCCATGTGCAGGCAGTCGAGCACCTCGCCGAAGACGTCGAGCTGGAACTGGCACACGGCCGCGTTGCCCAGGCGCACGGGGCTCGCGCCCTGGTAGCCGGAGAGCCAGGGCAGCTCCTGCTCCATGAGGCGGCGCTCGCCGGCGACGCCATACATGATTTGAAGCTCATCGGGCTCGCCGGCCACGGCGCGCAGGAGCCAGTCGCGCCAGGCGCTGGCCTCCTCGCGGTAGCCGGCGTCCAGCAGGGCGAGCAGCGTGAAGGTGGCATCGCGCAGCCAGCAGTAGCGGTAGTCCCAGTTGCGCACGCCGCCGAGGGCCTCGGGCAGCGAGGTGGTGGGCGCGGCGACGATGCCGCCCGTGGGCGAGTAGGTGAGGGCCTTGAGGACGATGAGCGAGCGCAGCACCTGCTCGCGCCAGGGGCCGTCATGGGTGCAGTGCGAGGACCACTCGCGCCACCACGCCTCCGTGTTCTCCACGGCGGTGGCCGGGTCGATGCAGGTGGGGACGGGCTCGTGCGAGGGGTACCAGGTGAGGAGGAAGCGGGCGCACTGGCCGGCGGAGAGGGAGAAGCCGGCGCGGAGGGTGGAGCCCTCCAGGCGCGGGGGCACGTCGGAGCAGAGGATGAGGGCATCGGGCCCGGCCATGGCGCAGAAGCGGCCGTCGAGGGAGTGGACCCAGGGCGTGCGGCTGCCGTAGCCGAAGCGGATGGCGAGCACCATGTGGACGGAGACGTGGCCCTTCAGGCACAGCACCTCGCGCACCAGGTCCGGCTCGCGGCCGCGCGGGGGCATGCAGTCGACGACGCGCAGGGTGCCGGTGTCCGTCTCGAAGTCCGTCTCGAGGATGAGGGTGCCGGGGCGGTAGCGGCGTTGGACGCGGCGGATGCCTCCCGAGGGGGCGAGCAGCCAGCGCCCATGCTGCTCGGAGCCCAGGAGGGCGGCGAAGCAGGCATCGGCGTCGAAGCGTGGCAGGCACAGCCAGTCGATGGAGCCATCCTTCCCGACGAGGGCGGCGCTCTGGGTGTCACCGATGAGGGCGTAGTCTTCGATGCGCAGGGGCATTGCCTTCCAAGGTAGGGATGCCCCCCGGAAAACACCCGGCTCCGCTCACTCGAACTGGGAGACGACGGTGAAGGGGAGGCTCTTGGGCAGGGTGATGGCGGTGGGGGTGGTGCCGGCCTCGGCGTAGACGCCGCCGGGCGCCGAGGCGCCGAGCACGAGGCACACGGGGTGGCTCTCTCCATCGGGCAGGCTCGCCTGGGTGTAGCGCACCTGGACCTTGCCGGTGTCCATCCACAGCGTGCCCGAGACGAGCGTGCCCGCGGGCAGGTCTCCCACGGCGCTCTCCAGGCGGCTCGTCACCTGGCCCTGGCGGTAGACGCCGTAGTCGTTGGGGCCTCCGGGCTGGGAGGCCTCGAGCTGCAGGGCGCCCTGCTGGCCGGGCTCCAGGCGCAGCTTCTTCATGAGCTCCACGGTGCCGGGGGCGCAGGTGAGCGGGGGCGCGGCCGTCTTCTGCTGGCCGAGCGTGACACACGCGGTGAGGGCGAGGGTGCTCGCCGCGATGAGGCAGGGCTTCAGGAAGGGGTGCATGGGGTGCTCCTCCGGTGGCGGGGAGTCCATGCAGTACACCCGTGCCGGGCCGTGCCGGGGGAGCGTGTCGTGCGGCCGTCTGGCAATGGACGATGCGTCAGGGGGTGACGGGCCTGCGATGAGGCGTCCAGTCGCGGTGGTCCCAGACGAGCGACAGGGCGGTGACGAGCAGGCCCACGATGACGTCGTTGAGGGTGGCGGCGCGGTAGCCGCCGAAGCCCAGCAGGAAGGGCGAGACGATGAGCCACACGCCGAGCAGGGTGTTGGCGTAGCGCAGCCTGGGAATGGCGATGGCCGCGAGGGCCAGCAGCATGACACCCAGCCCCACGCACAGGTCATTCAGCTGGGCTTCCTGGAGCCGGTAATCGAGTACGAAAGGCGCGGACACCAGCCAGAAGCCCAGGATGACGTTCAACCAGCGAGCCCACATTCGCCGCTCCTCCGGACACTTGAAACGTTGACGGGTTCAAGTTGGGGAGAGGGGGGCGCCGGGTGCAACGGGGAGCCATCCCTCGGAAGGCGGGCGTGCACGCGCGAGCACGTCCGCCTGCCTGTGCGGGAGCGCGGACGCGGTGACGAGGCCGAAGAGCAGGGCTTGAAGGGCGAGCCACCGGCGCTCGGCGGGAGACCAGGTGCGCGGGGGCGGAGTGACGCGCAGGAGCGGAAAGGAGAGCCGCTCGAAGAGCCACACGCCGCCGCCGAGCAGGAGGCCATGGAGGGGCACGGGGGCCAGGGGCCGGAGCCAGACACCGAGCACCCCGAGCGTGGGCCCGTAGAGCCAGCGCATGGCGAGTCCCCACCGTTGGGCTTCACGGGGACGCAGCCGGACGCCGAGCCACGCGCGAGCGGCTCGTCTGGCGATGTGGCTCACCGAGTAGGGAGGCGGATGCCCGAGCCGCGAGTCGCGGAGGGGCTCGGAAACAGTGAGGGCCAGGGTGCCAAGCACGCCCGCGCCGAGCCCTCGCTTCCAGGTGTGCTGCCCGTGCTCATGCCCATCCACTGCCAGCCTGGCTGCCTGCCTCGAGAGCACTTCCATCTACCGACCCCCGGCGGTGCACCGCCCGTACGCTGGAGGTGGGCATGCACCGGATGGTGGACAAGCGGGCCTCGGTCAGTGCCCTGCTGCTCTACGCTGCCGCGGCTTCTTCGGCCTTCCAGTGGGCCCGCGAATCGCGGAGCTTCATGCGCAGGGGAACGGCTTCTCCCTGGGCAATCTCCGCCAGCATCTCGAGCGGATACTCG
The DNA here is from genome assembly GCF_057119385.1 of Archangium sp. Classification (NCBI taxonomy): domain Bacteria; kingdom Pseudomonadati; phylum Myxococcota; class Myxococcia; order Myxococcales; family Archangiaceae; genus Archangium; species Archangium sp. The sequence continues at coordinate 93,022 of NZ_DBNGVP010000023.1, forward strand.
GCGATGGGAGCGCGAACGAAGACCATCAGCCGGAGTGCCCGCTCCGCGACGGGGCTCATCTGCTTCTTGCCGGTCTCCCACCGCGAGACGGTCTCGGGCGTGACATCCAGGACCTCGGCGAAGTCGGCACCGGAGAAGCCCAGATATTTGCGTAGGGCCCTGACTTCTTTCGGGGTGAGGCGGGTCTTCTTGGACGCCACCTCCTGGGCGATGAGCCGGTGCAACTCATCGAGGCGCGGAATATCGACTTCGTACTCACCGCACTCGCGGCAGCGGCGGACCTCCACGTTCATGAGTGTCACGGTGTCCAGGCCACACTCGTCGTAGAGGTAGTTTTCCCGGCCACTCTTCATCTGGGCACCGCAGCGCTCACACCTCATTTCTTCTTTCTCCAAGCCGTGACGATCTTCAGCTTGGACTCGGACACGAAGGCAACCACCACGGCCATCCGCTCGGTGTGGACTCTGTACCGCCACGTGCCGTTCTCCAACTCCGCCTCCTCCAGGATCTTTCCGGCACGCAGCACGTTCCTGACGTCGAACATGTCCAGGTCGTCCTTGGCCAGCTCTTCCTTGGCGTGCCGGGAGGACTCGATGACCCCCGTGGCACAGATCTCCTGGATGCGCTTCCTGGCTTCGTTGCGGTTGAACGGCTCCTTCATGAGGAGAACGGTAGGTTGCTCTCCTGTCCGGGTCAAGCCTTGACCTTATATCAAGTTATGTAACTCGTGGGTTGCTGTCAAGCACCCCAGAGGAAGGAATCATCCTGCTCAGTTCGAATCTTGCGGAACGTTGGTTTTTCGCCGGAAAGCTGAAGGTAAAATGGGCGAGCCGATTCACGCGGGCGCATCTCGGGTTATCCCTCACCCCAACCCTCTCCCAGGAGGAGAGGGGGCATACACGGAGGACACGCGATGCCCCAGTACGACTTCGACTTGTTCACGATTGGCGCGGGCTCGGGCGGGGTGGCGGCGAGCCGCAGGGCGGGCTCGTATGGCGCGCGCGTGGCCATCTGCGAGGACAACCGCATCGGTGGCACGTGTGTGCACCGGGGCTGCGTGCCCAAGAAGCTGCTCGTCTACGGTGCCCACTTCCACGCGGAGTTCGAGGACGCGGCCGGCTATGGCTGGTCGGTCTCGGAGCCCGGTTTCGACTGGAAGAAGCTCCAGGCGGCGAAGGACAAGGAATTGGAGCGGCTCGACGGCGTCTACCGGCGGCTGTTGAAGGACTCGGGAGTCCAACTCATCGAGGGCCGGGGCCGGGTGGTGGACGGGCACACGGTGGAGGTGGATGGCCAGCGCTACACGGCGGAGCGCATCCTGGTGGCGACGGGCTCGCATCCCTTCCTTCCCGAGGTGCCGGGCATCGAGCACGCCCTCTCCTCGGACGGCGCGCTGGGACTGACGGAGCTGCCGAAGCGGCTGGCGATCGTGGGAGGGGGCTACATCGGGGTGGAGTTCGCGGGCATCTTCAACGCACTGGGGGCGAAGGTGATGATGCTCATCCGGGGCGACACGGTGCTGCGCGGCTTCGACGACGACATCCGGGCGATGCTCACGCAGGAGATGCGCAAGAAGGGCATCGACATCCGGCCCGAGACGTTCATCCGGGACATCGAGAAGCGGGCGGACGGGACGTTGAGCCTGCTGACGCGGATGGGGGACACGCTCGAGGTGGACGCGGTGTTGTACGCGACGGGGCGGGTGCCGAACACGAAGGGGCTGGGGTTGGGCGAGGTGGGAGTGCGGCTGGACGAGCGGGGGGCGGTGGAGGTGGACGAGTGGTCGCGCACGAGCGTGGAGAGCATCTACGCGGTGGGGGACGTGACGGACCGCATCAACCTCACGCCGGTGGCGATCGCCGAGGGCCGGGCGTTGGCGGAGACTGTCTTCCACGACAACCCGACGAAGATGGACCACACGGGGGTGGCGTCGGCGGTGTTCAGCCAGCCGCCGGTGGGGACGGTGGGGTGTACGGAGCTCGAGGCGCGGGAGCGTTACGGCAAGGTGGACGTATACGTGTCCAACTTCCGGCCGATGAAGCACACGCTGAGCGGGCGGGACGAGCGGACGATGATGAAGGTCATCGTCGAGCGCGAGGGTGGGCGGGTGTTGGGCTTCCACATGGTGGGAGCGGACGCGCCGGAGATCATCCAGGGGATGGCGGTGGCGTTGAAGTGTGGGGTGACGAAGAAGCAGTTGGACTCGACGGTGGGAATCCACCCGACGGCGGCGGAGGAGTTCGTGACGATGAGGGACAAGCGTCCGGACCCGGTGGAGTCGGCGGCGAAGGACCTGGGCCACGAAGCCCATCAAGGCTGAAAAGCCAGCCACACAGAACCCCGGGAGACACCGTGCCCCCCACCCTCTCCCTCTGGGAGAGGGAAAGGGTGAGGGTCTGCACCACCGTGCTCAATTCCCGCCGAAGGTGGAGCCCGCGGTCACCTGGAGGATGCCCGGATACGTGAGCTGTCCATGGTGTCCGATGATGTGCTGGTACACGGGCACCCGGAGGTTCAACCCGAGCCGCACGGCGCCCACGGGATACGCCAGTCCCGCGCCAGCGAGGACATCGGTGCGGCCGAGGTTGCCATCCTGTTGGACGAGCCCATCCCAGCGTTCGGGCTGCTCGTTGACGACATCGGCGCTGACCGAGAAGCGCAGCGCACCGATGACAGGCCCCTCGGCGGAGACCCCGGCGGCGAAGCGGCTGCCGCTCTGATATCCGAACCGGTTCTCCGCGAGGGACAGCTGTGCCTGGCCATAGACGCGAGCGCCCCAGTTCCCCCAGGAGCGCGAGGCCTCCAGGCCGAGCAACGGCTGCACGGTGCCCGTACCGAACTGCACATGCTGATGCGGCAGCCCCCGGGCACCCAGGGCGAACGGATTCTCCACCGTATTTCCCAGCGGAACCGTCACCCCGAGCCGCGCGGCCAGGCCCACGTCCCCGAGCCGCCACGCATGGCGCCCCAGCACCCACGGATCTCCGAGACCGAACAGCGTCTCATCGCGGTGGTGGATGTTCTCGTAGTCGAGCGTCAGGGGCGTGCCCTCGAGCGTGGTGAAGCGCACGGTGGTGGCGCTCAGGCGCAGGGGCAGCTGCACCTCCACGCCGAGGGCATCGGTGATGCCGTGCTCCAGCGTGGCGCGCAGCTCGGCGATGGTGAAGTGCTGGTCATGGAGCTGCGGAGGCTCGTCCCGCACCTGGCAGATGGGGCCGATGTCCGGGCACTCGGAGGGATGCACCACATGGACGGACGTGGCGAGCGTGGACAGGGAGACGCCGGTTTCTCCGGCGCGAAGGGTGGACAGGGAATCCCTCCCGACCGGGAGGTTGGGATTGCTTCAACCCGCGCAGGCGGCGGCGCGGTTGGGAATGGCGAGCCCCAGCAGGCCCACGGCGACGGGCACCCATCTCATCGCGCACCCGCCTCGGCCAGGGCGGCATCCAGCGCGGCGGGGTCGAACCCCTTCACGGCGCGCACGAGCTTCCCGTCCTTCCCATACACGAGGAGGTACGGAAGGTTCTCCACCTGCGCGAGGTGGCGCTTCGCGACGGGCGAGTCCCACGAGACGACATTGAGCTTGCGGTAGGCGATGTCCCCGCGCGTGTTGAGCAGGGGGAACATGTGGGCATCCACCTTGCGGCAGGGGGGGCACCAGTCGGCATAGAAGTCGAAGACGGTGACCTTGCCGGGCACGGCGTGGGGGGCGAGCTCGGGCACGTCCTCGCCCTCGTGGGACAGCTTCACCAGGTCCGCGCCGGGGGCGAGCACGGGCAGCGGCTCGAAGGACAGGTCCGGGTGGCAGGTGAAGCACTGGGACTCGGGGACGCCGTGCTCGCCGCACCAGTCCTTGGCGGCCTGGAAGCGCGGGGCGAGCTCGGGGTGGCAGCGGGTGCAGTTCTCCTGGGGGACGCGGTGCTCGCAGAAGGCGGCGTCCTGGGAGGAGGCGACGCTCAGCGAGCTGAGGTTGCCGTGGGGCGTGGAGGTGGTGGCGCATCCGGCGGCCGCGAGGCCACCCAGGACGCACAGGGTCTTCAAGAAACGCATGGTCTGCTCCTCCGCGAGGGCTTGGGGCCCGGGCGGAAAGGAATGGGACGGACGGACTCCGAGGCGCTAAACCCCCGGAAACCCGAACCCAGAAATAAAAGAACAAAGGGGAAGTTGAATTTCAGGCACGGGGAGGCTGGAATACGTCACGCGCGTGCAACCGGAGGGGCGGAGGAAGGGGTTCCGTCCATCCATCCGGCACGTCTTGCAGCCAGGCCGGTGGGAGCGAGGGAGCTTCCACGGGCAGGGGGGACACCATGCGGCCACAGGGACAAGCCAGGCACGAGGCGGGGCACGGAGTGGTGCTCTCGCGGCAGTCGTCGCAGGACGTGTCCTCCGCCGCGCGCGCGGCCGTCGCGCCCAGCAGCAGGGCGAGGGCGAGCGCGAGCAGGGTGGACAGGGCGCGGCGCATGGCAGGCGTCCACACGTATCGTCATCCGCGGGGGGCGGCAAGCCCCGCGCCGGGAACATCCCATCGGGTCAGGTTGTCCGCTCTTCGAGCGTCCCTGGCCGCGTCTTCGCCAGGCAATCGGTGGGTCTCCGTCTCTGTGACAGAGGGGGCGTGTTGAATGCGTCCGTCTGTCGGACCCCCCGTGTCGGGGGCCACGCCAGAAAGGGGGGGAGCCTCATGAAGGACAGCAGGAGTGGAATGTTGCAATCCTCAGGGATTGAGGATACCGTGCCAGCCATGGAGTCCTGGAAGCAGGACGGGGGTGAGATGATGGAGCTCACGCTGTGCTACTTCCAGGTGGAGGGCTCGCGGCTGGACGAGGGCTGCGAGGACGGGCTGTCGCTCTCGCGCCGCTCGGTGCTCACCGAGAAGCTCCTCCCGGCCCGTTGGACGCCGGTGCGCCGCAAGCGGGCCCGGCGGGGGCTCGCCCAGGACTCGGCCTTCGCGTCCCTGCCCGTCTGACCGGTTTCCGTCACGAGGGGGCAACCTCAAACCTTCAGGTTGCAGGCCAGGAATTCCCGGTTAGTCTCCAGCTCCATGGACACTCCGATTTCCGCCCGGACCGCCATCCTGATGTCGCTGATCGGCGGGAAGGGCTTCGGGCTGGAGATCATCGAGCGGGTCCGGGAGAGGACGAACGGGAAGATCCACCTGAACGAAGGGTCCGTGTACCCGGCGCTCAAGGCGCTGGAGCGGGAGGGGTTGTTGCGCAGCTTCGAGGGAGACCCCATGCCCGAAAGAGGCGGACGTCCGAGGCGGTATTACGAGTTGACGGGGGAGGGGCGGAAGGTGGCGAGGGAGCAGCGCTCGGCCCTGCTGAGCCTGCTGCAGACGGCGGAGGCATTCTGAATGAGCGTCATGAACGTCCAATACCCGTATGATCCCCGGCAGGCGTTCCCCCTGCTGAGCGCCTTTGGGATGGAAGGGGACGTGGAGGATGGGCTCACGGACTCGCACCGTCCCGTCCTGGCCGCCGAGCTCTCCCGGAAGGCCCACGAGCCCTCGCTCGAGCCCCAGGAGCCCGGGCAGGAGGACGGCCTCGTGTGGGTGGAGCCCGCGGCGCCGGTGAACCCGGTGGTGCGGCGGGTGGAGGGCTTCCTCGGGCTGTGGGGCCGGTGGGCGAGTGCCCGCGTGGCCAACGAGGAGCTGGGAGACGCGCTGGAGCTCATCCACAAGTTGGCCAGGGCCGGCGTGCCGGCGTGGATGCTCTATGCGCAGGCGGGCGTGTCCGCCTTCTGGGCGCTGGTGCACACGGCGCAGGATGCCGCGCTGCGGCTCACCGGACGGCAGCGGGTGGAGCGCTAACCCTTCACCAGGTTCTTCATCACGAACCAGACGCTCCTTCACGGCGGAGACGGCCTCTTCCAGGGTGTCTCCGGCGATGAAGCGGTGGGCGATGCGGCGCAGGGCGGGGACTTCGGTGGCGACGTCCTTCAATCCCTCGCGGCGCGAGAGGAACATCCGTGCGGCGCGGGAGAGCCGGGTGGCCTGGTCCAGGGTGTCCTGTTCGGAGTCCTGTCCGGAGTCCTACGAGCCGTGTGGGGCGAGGAAGTCGCCGACGAAGGCGTTGAAGGCGTCGGTGTGGCTCATGTACGGCAGGTGGCTGGCCTCGCGGATGACCTCCAGGCGCGAGCCGGGGATGCGCGCGGCCACGTCGCGGGCGTAGGAGAGGGGCACCAGCAAATCCCTGGCGCCGTGGAGGATGAGGGTGGGCACGCGCAGGTGCTCGAGGTCCTCCAGGTAGTCCGCGGCGAGGATGTCCTCCAGGCGCCGCAGCAGCTCCAGGGGCGAGAGGCGGCGCGCCTCGCGGACGATTTCGGACCGGCCCTCGGGGGGCAGGTGACGGCCGCCGAGCACCCGCGCCACGGTGGGGGCGAAGAGGTAGGCGAAGGGTTTGGGCATGCGCACCAGCGTGGACAGGGCGAGCGCCCAGCGCCGCACGCGTTGCACGCTGGCCACCGGTGACACCAGCACCAGCGCCTTGAGGCGCTCGGGGTGGGCCAGCGCATAGGCGATGGAGATGAGGCTGCCGAAGGACGAGCCCACCAGGGCGAAGCGCTCGGGGAGCCGCGCGTCCGGGTGATTCAGGGCGGCGAGGTTCCACTGCAGCGGCGTATGCGTCAGCGGCGTCTGCGGCGTGGGCGTCCACAGGAGGAGCCGCCGCTCGGCCGCCAGGGGCCGCATGGGCGCGAACGAGCGGCCCGAGGCTCCCAGTCCGGGCAGGCACAGCACGGTGCGCGACTCGTCGAGGCTGCCCCCGGGGAAGGTGAAGAGCCGCACCGGATGGCCGCGCACCAGGCGCTGCTCGAGGGCCAGCTCATAACCCTGCTGAATCTCCTCGGGCTCGGGGACGAGCCGGGGCAGGGCGGGAAGGGTGGCTTCACGCATGGCAGGCTCGGATGAGGAGGTGGTGCACCCGGGTGGCGATCCGGTCACGGAAGTGTTTCAACCGGGACTCGGGTGCATCCGCCGGAGGGGGCTCCAGGGACGGGCCCACGGCGAAGGTCATCTTCACGGGCAGAGGAAGGGGACCCAGGCCCATGCCCAGGGGCACCCGGTATTTTTCACCGGGTGCGAGCGGGACACACCAGCGCTCGTCCTCGGGGCAGAGGAAGGTGCCATCCACGCCGAAGCCGGCGAAGGGGACGATGGGCACCCCCGCCTGGGCGGCCAGCCGGACGAAGCCGAGCGTGCCTTCCCACCGCAGCGTGTAATGGTGACGAGGCTTCTTGAACGTCTCCCACGCGCCGCCCGGATAACAGACGACGAGGTGTCCCTGTCCCAGGGAGGCGAGGGCATTCTCCCGGGTGCCCTCGACGCCTCCCAACCAGGGCAGAACGGTTCTCACCAGGGGGATTTTGAAGAAGCCTCGCTCGGCCAGGCCCAATGGGTAGCGGCCTGTAGCGCGATGTATCAAATGAAAGAAGGCAGGCGTTTCATAACCCCACAGCCCGTGATTGCCCACGAGCAGGACGGGGCCCCGGGCAGGCAGGTGCTCGGCGCCGAGCAGGCGGGCGCGGTGGTAGAGGGCGGAGAGCGCCGCGCCGGTCTCGGCGAAACGGAAGACCGCTCGGCGCACGGGGTTCAGGGTGGCTTCCACGGGGAGGGAAGATGGAGATGCCCGGCCCGGATGACAGAGGGCCTTCGCCCGCCTGCCTGCCACGCATTGGTTCGGACATTGGACAAATGGCCCGGTGGTTGTCCGCCCCGGGTGGGGTGGCGATGGTTGTGGGGCCATGGGCCCTTTCGAGATGCTGTCAGGGAAGCAGAGGGAGTTGCTGGCGTGCTTCGAGGCGCTGGCACCGGGGGCGGAGGGGCCGCCAGCGCCGGAGCGGGTGGAGGAGCTGCTCGAGGCGCTCTGGCTGCACGTGCGCCTCACGGAGCGTCACCTGCAGCCCCTGGTGGTGCGGGTGGAAGGCCAGGCGCGGGCCCTCCAGGAGGCCGAGGTCCTCCTGGCCATGCACGAGCTGATGGCCGAGCTGGAGTGGTTTCCCCAGGACAGCCTCGAGTGGCAGGTGCGGTTGATGGCCCTCGAGGACGCGGCGGTGGCCCACGTCCGCTCCCTGGAGCTCCAACTCTTTCCCCGGCTCGCCGCGGCTCTCGATGCGCGAGAACAAGCGGACCTCGTCCGGGAGATAGCGGCCACACGCGAGGAATTGTGGCTGGAGATGCGCCGCGCCCGGTCCGTATTCCCGGCGGATCACGCCGATGTCTGTCTGTTTCAGGCGTGAACGGAAGTTCAGGTGTGTCTGGTTGCTGGCGACAATCTTCACGTCAGACGCAATCTTTATTTATTTTTAAGCGACAACTCGTGTATTGGTGGCGTCATGTCTGGGCAGCTGTTGAATAGAACAGGCCCTTGAACACAACCCCCAGATGACCGGCTCGCCCCCCGAGACGGTTCATCCAGAGAGGAAACACGAGCATGTCGGTCGACAAGGCATTCCGGGAGATGGTTCGCAACGAGATCGAGGCGCAGATCAAGCCGCTGCGTGACCTGGTGTCGCGTCTGGAGGCGGGCACGGCGGATCTCGACCGTCTCCGCACGGTGGCGGAGCAGCTGGCGCCGCTGGCGGGCGCGGTGGGCCCCCTGTTTGGCGTGAGCGGTGGTAGCCGCGGTGGCGCGGCTCCGGCCCGCCGGGGTCCGGGCCGTCCGGCTCGCGCGGCGTCGGTTCCCGCTCCGGCGGCGTCCGGTGGCAAGAAGCGCGGCCGCAAGCCGGCCGCCGAGGGTGGTGCCCGCGAGTGCGCCATCAAGGGCTGCGGCAAGCCCAGCCGCACCAAGGGCTACTGCGCCGCGCACTACCAGAAGCTGCGCATGCTGGAGAAGACCAACCGCCGCCCGAACAACTGGGTGGACTACGCCGAGCCCAACAGCGTCGAGGACATCAAGCTGCCGCGTGGCCGCGCCGCCGCCAAGGCGCTCGCCGAGGCCAAGAACGCGGGCTGAGCCGTACCCCGGCCGAGCCGGAGTCGAATCGGACCCTCTCCCTGCTCCTTGGAGAGGGTCCGGTTCTTGCGGGCCCGTGGCGGGCCCGCCATTGTTGGGCATCATGAACAAGCGCGAGCTGGAACCCGGAATCTTCACCGACCTGGCCGGACGGACCACGTACGGCGATTACCTGCAGCTGGACCGTCTGTTGTCCGCGCAGGTGCCCCGCTCGCAGCCGCCGCACCATGATGAGCTGCTCTTCATCATCCAGCATCAGACGAGCGAGCTGTGGATGAAGCTGCTCGTCCATGAGCTGACGGCCGTCATCCATTACATCCAGGCCGACAACCTGGAGCCCTCGTTCAAGATCTTCTCCCGGGTGGGCCACATCCAGCGGATGCTCTTCGAGCAGTGGAGCGTGCTGGAGACGCTCACGCCCAATGAGTACCTCGAGTTCCGCGGCGCGCTGGGACAGGCCTCGGGCTTCCAGAGCCACCAGTACCGGGCGCTGGAGTTCCTGCTCGGCCACAAGGACGAGCACTCGCTGGGGCCCTTCAAGCACATGCCGGGGGTGCACGCGCAGCTCGAGCGCATCCTGCACTCGCCCAGCGTGTATGACGAGTTCCTGCGTCACCTGTCGCGCCAGGGCCACGCGGTGCCGGCGGACCGGGTGGAGCGCGACTGGCGCGAGCCGTATGAGAAGAGCGCGGCGGTGATGGAGGTGTTCCGCCACATCTACGAGAGCCCCGAGAAGCACTGGGATGCGTACGAGATGTGCGAGAAGCTGGTGGACGTGGAGGAGCGTTTCCAGCTCTGGCGTTACCGGCACATGATGACGGTGATGCGAGTCATCGGTTTCAAGCAGGGCACCGGCGGCTCCTCGGGCGTGGGATTCCTGCGCAAGGCGTTGGATCTGCGCTTCTTCCCGGAGCTCTGGGACGTGCGCACCGTGCTCGCTCCCCCGGCGCCCAGGTAGGGCGTCTCGCGTGGCTGCCCCGGGCGGCTCCCATTCCTAGCTTGAGCAGGAAAAGGAGGAGACACCATGGGCGAGCACGACAGGCCGAAGCACGAGCCCGCGCTTCCAGAGGACGACGAGGGCCATTCCACGCGGCAGGCCGGAGACCGGCCCATTCCCACCCCGGGGCATATCGGCAATCTTCCCGATGATGCGCCCGGCCCGGGCAAGCCGGTCGTCTTCCCGCCGCATACACCAGAGGACTGAGTGTCCACCGCGGGAGGCGGGTGCATCGGGCCCCCTCCTGGCCGTGGTAGAGCAGCCCCATGCTCCTCGCACCGACCCTCGCTCTCGTTCTCGCGGCCAATCCCAGTCCCGTCGACGCCTGGGCCCGCAAGGCCTGTCCTCCTCCAAAGCAGACGCCTGACTCCAACGTCGAGATGAAGTTCATGGAGCAGCAGCGCGCCGAGTGCCTCAAGAAGGCCATGAACAAGGCACTCGACAAGGTCATCGTCCCCCTCAAGAAGTCCAAGCCTCCCGCCTTCAAGGAATGGATGTCCTTGCAGGCCGACTACAACCGCTGGATGGCCGATGCCTGTGCCGCCGTCGAGGAGGCCAACTGGGTGGACCTCGCCTCCGGTGAGCGCTCCATGGGCACCGGCTACGGCTTCACCGAGAGCCAGTGTCAGCAGCGGCAGTTCGCCTGGCGTGGCTTCTACGCCGATGCGTGGGCGCGCAAGGACTGGACTGCCATTCAACAGGCCCTCCAGGGCTTCTCCGAGTCCGCTCGCAAGGCCCGCGAGACGCTCCAGTCCTACCGCTCCAAGGCCCAGGCCGCCGCCGCCCGCGCCCCCGCCCACGTCGAGGAGTCCGACCTCCCCGTGCGCCAGCTCGCCCGCGACGACTGGAAGCCCTACCTCGAGCGCCTCGAGCGCGCCGCCTCCGCCCCCGAGGCCCTCGCCCGCCGCCAGTGCGCCCTCCACCCCAGCCCCGCCCCCGACTGCGCCCAGCGCCTCACCGACAGCCTCCTCTCCCAGCTCGACTTCTCCGACGCTCTCAATAACCAAGAAACTGGGGATTAGGGAAAAATCGGAAAGAGCGGTACGACGCCCGGCGGATGTCAGACCTCTCTGCAACATGACATTCCTCATGACCGCCATGTTGAGCACCGCCTTCCTGTCCCAGGCCGAGCCCCTTCCCCTGCGCCGCAAGGGGCTGTCGCTGGCCACGCGCCCCGTCAGCTCCCGCTCGGCCGCGCTGCATGCGTATGCCGCCTCGCAGCTCGGCGCCGAGCTCATCGCCACCTACGGCGCCGGCCGCGGCACCTCCGGCGGCTGGCTGCTGCTCTCCGGGCTCGAAATCCACCTCGGCCAGAGCGTCCTCTCGCCGGACCTCATCGGCTGGCGGCGCGAGCGCCTGCCGCGCATGGCCCGCGGCACCTCCGGCATCGCGCTCGCCCCGGACTGGGTCTGCGAGGTGCTCTCCCACCCCGAGGAGCGCGCCCACCTGCTGCCCCTCTACGCCCGCGAGGGCATCCGCCACGTGTGGCTGGTGGATCCCGAGGTGCGCACCCTGGAGGTGCTCCAACTCGACGGCCGCCGCTACGCGCTCACCGCCCTGCACTCGGGCCTCAGCACCGTCCGTGCCGAACCTTTCAACGCCCTGGAGCTTCCGTTGCGCCTCCTCTGGGCCGAATGAGCGGCTAAGGTACGGCCCCCCATGGCCGCCTCCGCTCCCCTCGTCTTCGAGAAGGCCCACGTCCTCTGCTACCGCACCTTTGATATCGCCGAGGAGATCAACCTCGAGCAGGCCCGCCGGGTCATCTCCTCGGATGCCCGCCGCCTGAAGCTCGGCCGGGAGAACAGCCAGTACCTCCAGCTGCCCAACCCGCCCCTGGCCTTCGAGCTGGGCCGGCGCGCGCTCGCCCTGCGCCAGGGGCCCGTCACCGTGGACGTCACGGCGCGCCTCTTCGACCATGGCGCCGCCTCCATCATCCTGCGCGTCCCCGTCGCCCCGGACACCACGCTCGAGCCCCTCATCTCGCTCGCCGACGAGCTCTATGACAGCGTGGCCCTCGAGGAGCTCGCCGTGGAGCTCATCGAGTCCGTGCGCAGGATGATCTCCCCCGCCGTGCAGGGGCCGCACCTGTGGGACCAGAACGAGAGCTACACCGTCCTCTTCGTCGAGCGGATTCAGGGCAACCCCTCCGCCGAGGAGCTGATGGCGCGCGCGGACCTGGCCCGGGTGCTGCTCGGCGAGGTGAACGACAAGCCCCTGTCCTCGCGCGAGCGCGAGGCCGTCACCCAGTCGCGCTTCAGCTACACCGTGGAGGACCTGGCCGTCATCGACTGGAACAGCGCCTTCGTCTACGAGCCCTCCGGCTCCAGCGACATCCCGGACCTGCTGGAAGTGGCCAACGCCCAGCTGCTCGAGTTCCGCTACTACGACTACCTGCTGGACGCGCACATCGGCCGCATCCACGACGAGGTGCAGGCCAGGCGCCATGGCTTCCTCGGCCTGTTGCGCAGCCCCTACCGCGCCCTGGCCCGCGAGACGCTCGCCACCCTGGTGGACCTCAACGAGTTCATCGAGCGCGTGGAGAACAGCCTGAAAATCATCGGCGATTTCTACCTGGCCAAGGTGTACGAGGCCTCCGTCAAGCGCATGCGTATTCCGGCGTGGCAGGCCTCGGTGACGCGCAAGCAGCAACTGCTGGCCCAGACGTACAGCCTGCTCAAGGGCGAGGTGGACACGGACCGCTCCCTCACCCTGGAGCTCACCATCGTCCTGCTCATCGTCCTGGAGATCCTCTTCGCCGTCCTCCGCGTCTTCGAGTGACGGCGCGCCCCGTGAGCCGTCGGACATCCGGGTAAAACTGGAAGTTCTGACTATCCTGAATCGGACGCTCGGGGCGGGGGGGTGGTGGGCAGCGGTCTGGTACCCGTGGAAAACTCCTACCTCACGCCCGGTGCGGGGGTCGCCCGGGCCTGTGGGGGGTGGGGCATGCAGGTGCCCGGAAGCAATTTCGTCGCGGCGGTGGAGCGCATGTCACGCGCGCTGGAGCAGCTCGCCTCGGCGCCGTCGGCCCTGGCCGTGCTGCAGGAGGTGGTGCGCTGCGCCGCGTCCTCAGTGGGGCTGGAGCGGGCCGCCATCGTCTGGCAGGACGTGGACGGACGGCTGCTGACGCAGGCCACCCCCGGCGTGTGCCCCGAGGCGCTGGCCGCGTGCGGACGCCGCCTGCTGGACACGCCGCCTCCGGAGCCCGTGCCCTGGTTGTTCCACCAGACGGAGCGGGGACTGGCGCCGGGGCTCGCCGGGGTGATGGACGGGCTGGGCGCGGCGTCGCTGCTGGCCCTGCCGGTGCGGGCCGCGGGCGGCGGCGGCGTGGGCGTGCTGCTGGGGCCCTCGCCGGAGCCGCGGGGCTTCTCCCCGGAGGAGATGCGGCGCTTCACCCTCTACGCGCAGCTGGCGGGGCTGGCCATCGAGCGCGGGCGGTGGGTGGAGTCCGCGCGCACCTCCGCGCTGCAGGCCCGCGCCGAGGCCGAGCAGGCCGAGCTGCTGCGCCTCACCAGCTTCCAGGCGGTGACGGAGGCCTTCGGCCGCGCCCTCACCCGCGAGGACGTGGGCCGGGCCGTGCTGGAGCTGGGCGTGCCCGCCGTGGGCGCGCTGGGCGGCACGGTGCACCAGGCCTCGGCGGATGGGTGCTCGGTGGAGCTGGTGGCCGCGGTGGGCACGGCGGAGAAGGAGCTCGCCCTGGTGCGCACGCTGCCCCGGGAGATGTCCGGGATGCCCGGCTACGACGCGGCGGCGCGGGGCGTGCCGGTGTGGCTGGAGTCCCCGGAGGAGGCGCGGGCCCGCTACCCCGTCTTCTCGGTGTACATGGCGCACCAGCCCTGCCAGGCCTTCGCCTTCCTGCCGCTGCTCGTGGAGCAGCGCAACCTGGGGCTGCTGGCCTTCGGCTTCGCCCAGGCGCGCCGCTTCACCGAGCTGCAGCGCACCCTCATGCTGGGACTGGCCCGCCAGTGCGCCCAGGCCATGGAGCGCGCCCGCCTCTACGAGAACGAGCGCGCGGCCCGTCTCCAGGCCGAGGCCGCCGGGCAACGGCTGCAGTTGCTCGCCGACGCGGGCGTGCTGCTGTCCGGCTCCCTGGAGTGGGAGTCGACGGTGGCCAGCGTGGCACGGCTCGCCGTGGGCGGCTTCTCCGACTGGTGCGCGGTGGACTTCCTCGACGACCACGGCGCCCTGCGGCGGCTCACCGTGCAGCACGTGCGCCCGGAGCGCTCGTTGATGCATGACAAGATTGAGAGCTACTCTCCGGAGCGGTCCCGGCCCTCGGCCATCACCGAGGTGGTGCGCACCGGGCGCTCGCAGCTCTTCACCGGGCTGGTGCCTCCCTTCACGCGCAGGGCGGAGGCGCGTCCCGGAGAGGGGCCCGCCGGGGGCGGCTCGTGCCTCATCGTTCCGCTGGTGGCGCGCCAGCGCACCCTGGGCGCCATGTCCTTCGTGCGCGGGCCCGAGCACTCGCCCTTCACCGACGCGGACCGCTCGCTGGCCGAGGACCTCGCGGCGCGCACGGGCATGGCCATCGACAACGCACGGCTGTTGCGCAAGGCCCGCTCCGCCGAGGCCGAGTCCCGCCGCAACGCCGCGCGCCTGCGCAGCCTCGTGGAGGTGGACAAGTTGTTGGCGGAAGCCGGCCTGGACCTGCCCGCGGTGTTGGATGTGATTGCCCGCAAGGTGTCCGAGGTGCTGGGGGATGGCTGCGTGCTGCAGCTCATGGCCGAGGACGGGGCCTTCCTGGAGCCCGTCACCATCCACCACCCGGACCCGGAGGCGCGCTGGCTGCTGGCGGGCACCGTGCACGCGCGGCGGCAGAAGCTGGGCGAGGGCCTTCACGGTGGCGCCGTGTCCAACGGGCGCGCGGTGCTGCTGCCGGACATCGACGTGGAGGAGGCGCGCGCCTCGGGTGGACTGCCCGAGTACCTGCCCTACCTGGACCGCTACGGCCCGCAGAGCCTGCTGGTGGTGCCGCTCACGGTGAAGGGGCGCGTGTTCGGCAGCCTCGGCGTGGTGCGGGACGTGGCCGGCGGCCGTCCGTATGGCGAGGAGGACCAGATGCTGCTGCAGAGCCTCGGCGAGCGCGCGGCCCTGGCCATCGAGGACGCCCGGCTCTACGGCGCGGCCACCGAGGCGGTGCGCCTGCGCGATGACTTCCTCTCGGTGGCGGGGCACGAGCTGAAGACGCCCCTGAGCGCGCTGCGGCTGCAGATTCAAATGCTGGCGCGCACCGCGCGCGAGGTGGCCACCACGCCGGGACTCGCCCAGCGCGTGGAGAAGGCCGAGCGCACCAGCGAGCGGCTGGGCGCCCTCATCGACGAGCTGCTGGACGCGGGCCGCATCACCGCGGGCCGGCTGAAGCTGGAGCGCGAGGAGGTGGACCTGGCGGCGCTCACGCGCGACACGGTGGGGCGTATGTCCGAGGCGCTCGCCCGCACCGGCAGCGAGGTGAAGCTGCAGGCCGATGCCGCCGTGCCCGGCCGCTGGGACCGGGTGCGCCTGGAGCAGGTGGTGGGCAACCTGCTGTCCAACGCGGCCAAGTACGGGCGCGGCCAGCCCGTGGAGGTGCGCGTGGAGCCGGGGATGGATGGACGGGCCCGGCTGGTGGTGAAGGACAACGGGATTGGCATCGCTCCCGAGGACCAGGCCCGCATCTTCGAGCGCTTCGAGCGCGCCGTGAATGGCCAGCAGTTCAACGGGCTGGGGCTCGGGTTGTGGATTTCACGGGAGATTGTTGAATCCCACGGGGGTCACATCCTGGTGCGCAGCGCTCCCGGGGAGGGGTCCACGTTCACCGTGGAGCTGCCCCGGGAGTAGGACGGCTCACTCGAAGTCGATCGGGCGGTGCGGGTTGGCGAGTACTTCCTCGATGGGGCGGCGCCAGCGCGAGGCCAGCTCGGGCGCGGCGTCGAGCGCGGAGGGGAGGCGGCGCAGGAAGTCCATGCCCGCGGGCGTGCGTGCGGCCCGATGCGCCAGTCTGAAGAAGAGGGGGGGGTCGCCCCTCAGGCTGCGCAGGAAGCTCTCGGGAGGCCAGTGGAGGGAGACGTAGGTATCGACGAGCCATTGCCGCAACTGCTTGGCCCTGTCCCAGTCCTTGCCGGTGAGGAGGGAGGCCAATGCGCCAAGCAGGGACTTCTCGTCTTCGAGCAGCCGGGCGTGAATGCGGGAGAAGACGAGCTCGACGATGTGCCAGCCCGAGGAGGGGCGGGTGCGCTCCACGAGGGCCAGGAGTTTGCTGGCCAGGTGGTCGTCCAGGCACCGTGGGGGGAGCTGGCGCAGGACGTGTGCCAGATTCTCACAGGCCGGGTCCAACTCCCGGGCCGAGGCGTTCCACACCAGGTACTCCAGCAGTCCGGGAATCCAGTCCCGGTCGTACGCCTCGGGTGAGTCCAGCCAGGCGCGCAGGGTGGCCGCCAGTCTCGGGATGAGGTGATGTTCCTCAGAGGTGCTCGTGGAGGAGAGGAGCTGGCTGCGCATGCTCTGGCGCAACCATTGGCGCAACATGGGGATGTCGAGCCAGGAGGCCAGCTCGGCGGGAGGGTGGGAGCCTTCGCAGAGGGCGCGGAGCCACTGCGGGCCCAGTCGTCCCATCAGGTTCCGGACACGCCACTGGTCGCGTGTGTCGAGCAGGGCCTGACGAAGCTCCGGTGCGAGCAGTTGCTCCGGGGGAATGGACTCAGAGGCCACACGCGTGAGGTGCTCGATTCGAGGTCCTTCCTCCTGGAGTGCGAGAACGACGAGCGCTCGTGCCAGGACGGGCCTTTGGCGAAGCTCCTGGGTGAGTGGCTCCACGCGTTGCAGCTTTTCTGCATAGAGGAGCAACAGGCGCGCTCCATTGGGGGGGCCGCTGCACTTGCGCACCAGCGCGTCCAGGCCGGTTTCCAGCGCGCGTACCGCTTGTGCGCCAATCTCCGCCGCGAACCAGGCGAGATGAGAGGGCTCCCCGCTCGCGAGGGCCCATTCCAGGCGCGTGGCGTCATCCACCTGTGAGAGCACGGGCTCCAACCGTGTATGGAGGGATTGGACGTCCCCCTTCGACAACATCCTCCGGGTGATGGCGTGCAGGGCGTCCAGCACACGCCCGCGATGCCCGCCAACGGCCAGGAGCAGACCGGGGTCGTCGATGCGGCCCGCCACCTCCTGCGCGAGCCCCAGAAGTGCCTCACGAGCAGGGACGCCCGTGCGCTTTACGGCCTCGGCGAGTGCCTGCTGGCGCTGGAGGGGAGAGAGGCAGACCAGGGCTGTTTCCATCAGCTCCGGCCAGGGCGTATCCGCGGCCTTGAGCAGGAGCGGAGGGGCCAGACGAGAGGCCGCATCGGTCACGCGGGTCAGCACGCGTTGGACGATGGCGAGCAGCGAGTCACTCCATCGTGCTCCAGAGGCCGCGAGCAGTTGCGGCAATTCCTCGGCCGTCCGCTCGGGAGTCAGTTCGAAGCGTCGTGCCAGCTCGCGGACGAGCACTCGCTCCACCTGGGCAGCGAAGCCCGTATCGGTCTCCAGCCGTCCGCGGACGAGGGGTCTGGAGATGAAATCGGTCAGCTCCCAGAGAGGGCGGGGCTCGGTGGTGGCGTCCGCCTGCCGCTCCAGCAATCCCCGGAGGATGGGGGCGGCGGCGGGATGGGTGGGCTCGAGCCCGGGCCACAGGCGCTCGAAGAGATCTGCCCGGGACCGGGCCGCCGCGAGCCGCTCGTGGGCGGCGGGCTCCAACTCCATGAAGCGCAGGAGCGTGGGCATGTCCTTGAGCGCGGGAGGGCGCAGGCCTTGCTCATGGCAGAAGGTCTCCAGCCGCCGAGCGAGCGTGGCGCCCTCTCGGGCGAATTGCGCCGCCCATTCCTTCTGCGTCAGGCCGGCCAGCCTGGGATGGAGTAGCCGCCCCGAGTCCCACCACGCTTCACTGTTGGCCTTCTCCAGGAAGGAGCCGCGTGCCGCCGGTGGAATGCCGAGGAAGGTGAAGGGTTGGCCCTCCAGGGTTCGCGGCTGCAGGGCGAAGGTGCAGAAGGAGAAGCGCTCCCGCTGTTCCGCGCGCAGCACGCTCCAGAGGAAGCGGACGACGGCGTCGGGCTGGCGCTCGTCCACCCAGAGGATGGGGCGCTCCTCGGTGCCGAAGAGCAGCACCACCGCCGCGAGGGCCTCGCCCGGCGTCGGCGGCTGCGCCGCGCCGGGCGCAAACGCGGGCATGGGTAGGGGCTCGCGGTACGGCTCCCGATCCTCGGCGCTTCGGGGCCGTCGGTGCAACGCCGCGAGTCCTCCGAGGTCCTCGAGTCCGCGGGCCTCGTTGTTGGAAAGCAGCACGGTATGCGTGAGCACCGTGCCCGAGCGGGTGGCCGCGACGTCGGGCCAGGTGCAGGCGAGAGCGTAGTACCGCTCGCCACAGGGAAAGCCGGTGAGATAGCTCTCGAAGCGTGCGCCCGTGGGCAGGTAGCCGGACAGGTCACTCAGGCGCTCGAGCAGTGCGAGCTCGCGCTCGTTCAGGTCTCCGCCGGAGGCAAGCAGGCGGTGGCCTTGCGCATAGCCATGGAGCGTCTGGGCGAGCAGCGGCATGGGACGTCAGGGGGCGCCGAGCGCCCGGTCGCCGAAGAGGAGCCAATAGAGGGGCATGCCGATATCCGCGCTCCGGTGCGGGCCGTGCGCTGCCTCCCACCATTCCACGAAGCCGGAGGGGTCCTCCAGGTAACGCTGGCTGTAGGAGGCATCATTCAGGTCTCCGCCCGTGGCCGACAGGCCGAAGCGGAAGACATCCTCCTGGAGGAAGTTGCTCCAGAGGTAGTCCTCGAGCAGCGGGAGGTGATGGGCCAGGTACGCGGCGGGACCGGCCTGCCGCCAGGAGGAATCGACGGTGTCCCAGGCGGTGAGCACCAGGGCGATGCGGAAGCGCTCCTGGGCCGCCCTGGGCCGCTCGCCGGGGGCGAGTCCGCGCACGTGCCGGATGAACTGGAGCAGCTCGATGAGGGACAGGGCGGTGGGCACGCTGACGGGGTCCGATGGGGCGGCGCGCGGCGTGGGGGGCACTTCCTCGACGGGGAGCGGACCGAAGTAGGCGGCGGCGTTGGTGGGGGCCACCGGCGCGGGGCCGGAGCGGACTGAGGAGGGCTCGGCCACGGGTTCATGGCGCAGCAGCCGCCAGCGCTCCCGTTCATCCTGCTCGGACGTGGGCTGGGGACGCGGCAGGCGCGTGAGCGTATCCGGGCGTACCAGCAGCAGGAAGCCACTGGAGAAGGCGCGCGCCTTCCACTCCTCGGACCAGCCGTGGATGCGATCCCGGAAGAGACGCTCCACCTCCTCGCCCGCGTAGTCCCCGGCGCGCAGGGTGAAGGAGAGGGGGTCGAAGTAGGTGCCCGCCGTGTGCAGCGGGGCGTCTAGAGAGAGCCGCTCGGTGACCTTGGTGCGCTGCGGGTAGTGGCCGCCGAGGAGTGGATCTGCGAGCCGTTGAAGGCCGACGGCGTCATCTCCCAGACCGGCCAGCCGCAGGTGCTGGAGCTTCTCCATCTGGAGCGCATCGACGAGCGCGCCCAGGTAGGTGGACTTGCCCGTGGATGGACCGCCGAGCAGGGCGATGCGGTGTTGGTCGCTCATGGCTCGTCCCTCCAGCGCCGCAGGGTGGCGAAGCCCCGGGCCTCCTCGGGCGGGAGCGTGTGCAGGGGCTTCCTGTGGGCGCGGCGGTCGGCGTGCTCCATGGCGTAGGTGAAGGGGTCCATGACGCCCACGGGCTGGCCCTGGGCCATGCGGTGGGGGAAGGCGCTGACGGGGAAGATGGAGAAGGGCATCTGCTCGCGCCGCGCGTCCTCCAGGGCGAGCCAGGTGCGGCGCAGGCGGTTGGAAAGCTCACCCCACCCGGTCCGTTCGGTCCGCTTCTCCGGAGCGGGCGGCAGGACGGAGTGGATGACCCGATCGAACTTGCTGAGCACGAGCGCCAGCGGCGGACGCGGCCGCATGTCCCGGGTCATCTCCTGGATGCGGCGCACTAGCAGGGAGGTCTCGTTGTCCGTGCGGCCTCCAGCCGCTCCCATCAGCGCGCTGGCATCCGCGAGGACGACGAAGGCATCACAGCGCTGGATGAAGGCCATGCGCCTGCCGGAGACGTCATCCACCCGCCCGGTCCAGTCCTTGACCCACTCGCCTGGAATATCGGTGAGCAGCAGGTCGATGTGGCGTTCGTCCCGGAAGTCCTGGGGGCGCAGCCCGACGTGCAGGAAGCTGCTGGGGCGCAGGACGTCCGCGCCGACGGTGGTGTGCTGGACGATGTCCTCCGCGGACTCTCCGGTCCATTGGCTGGCCCGTTCCATCAGCTCGCGGAAGCTGTGCAGGGTGAGGCTGGAGGCGAAGCGGTAGGGGAAGGAAGCCCGCTGGCCATTGGCGAGCTGGAGGAAGAAAGAGGTGAGCAGGCACGTCTTGCCCGCATTGTAGGGTCCGAGCACCGCGATGAGCCGGGCCGGAGTGCGCGACAACAGGCGCTCGACCTCGACGGAATCGAGGTGACGCCCGGACCAGGGGGCGCTGAGCGAGGCCGTCTCGCGAGGGGGCTCGGGGGCCGTGGTGGTCCGGGCGAGGTCGGGGCAGTCGGCGAGCGGATTGGGGAACTCGGCGAGCCGGGCGCACCGGCCGCCTTCGGGCAGGGTGCAGTCCGGGTTGTTGCAACGCGGGGGCTGAAGGGCAGGGGGCAGCGCCATCACCGCGCTCCGAGGTGACGGTCCAGCAGGGATTCGCGGAAGATCCAGGCGGCCCAGTCCCCGAGGTCGATGAGGGTATCCGGATCGACGGCGACCTTGTCGCGGAGACGCTCCTCGATGGCGCTCGGGTCGTGCCTGGGTTGGGCGGCCTGGATGCGCGCCCAGGTCACGGGGAGGCCCAGCGGGTCTTCTGTCGCGAGCTTCTCCAGGGGCACGCTCATGGAGGTGGCCGCGGCGTGTTGCTCGTTCTCGCGAACCCGCCGGAGTGTACCGATGAGATCGGACAGCCACTCCTTCAGGGGCCGCTTCTGGTCAACGGTCTGGTTGCCGAGTTGGTACAGGTTCTCGATGAGGAAGCTGGCCGCTGGCTCCACCTCCAGGCCCATGGCGAGTTTCGAACTCTCCCAGGCCATCCACCATAGCCGCTCGGATGCGTCGGAGATGCGCCGGTAGGGTTGGCGCCTGGTGCTGGAGTATCGGGCTTGCCCCCACCACAGCAAGTCGGCTTGAGCAGTTCGAGATGAAATGATTTTGTTTAACGTCTCACCAGTGAAGTCGGAGATAGCTGATACGCGAACATCAAGCCCGCCGAGGATATGGCTGACTTCATTCAGGTGATTGGCGATCCTGGTAAGGGTCTCTTGGTGCACATTGAAAAGTGACGCAGAGTGCTTGGCGAGTGTGTCTGTGCGGTCCTCGTCGGATTCTTGTATGCGGGTGATTGTCTGAGCGCTGTCGGGTACGGCAATGGGCAGTAGGGCCCATTCCTGTTGCTGCGTTGCGGAGGCCGTATCCTCGGGACCGTTCAAGGAAGTGGCTGTTGGAGGCGAAGCCTGTTGGTGGCGCCATTGCTCAAGGTACTTCTCTCTGCTGAGCCTGCCTTCAATCGCGGACCAAGCCGATTCGAGCAGTGGCGTCAATGCGAAATGCCCACCAACCAGATTGTCCGTCCAACAGGCCAGGAGCATCCCCTTCAAGATGAGGACGTCCTGCGCACCGAGGCCCGCGCTCTGCCAGAACCTGGAGATCTGCCTGAAGACGAAGTTGATGGCTTTGCGCCTGTGGATGCCAGGCCGCTCGGGATCGGCCATCAGCACCTGCACCGCCCGGATGACCACCTCGGGCGCGTCGACACCTGTACGGAGCCAGGCATGTAGTGGGGCGAGCGCCTGATTCTGAGCCGTGGTGTCGGCTTCTCCCGTTCTCAGGTCCCACTCCTGGCGGATCTCCCTGAAGCGTTCAGCCAGCAGATTCTCCGTGTCCGTCGCCACGTGCGTTTCCTTTCCTCCGAGGCGGCTCATGGGTATCTTGCGCCCCGCTCCGCCCGAGTACTTCGGGAGCACGGCCTTATAGCACTCGAAGCATTCCCCGAAGCGGGACTCCATGACCTCCCCCCAGGAGCCCACCGACGCCCTCGATGGCCTCGAACGCCGCGCCCTTGAGCTCGCACGTCGCTCAGGCGAGGCGGCTGATTGGGAGTCCCTGTTGGGGGACCTCCAGTCTCTGCCGCTCTCGGGCGCCCCACCACTCGACCCTGATGATGCCCGTGGGTCCGGCGAGGAGCTGCGCCGACTCATCGCCGCCCTTCGTCAGCAGTCACTCCCCGCCTCCGGCTCCCCGGTTTCAGGACCGAACCTCCGGGTGGGCTACCTCATCGAGGGCGCGCGGGGCAGCGACGAGGCCCGGGCCCGTCCCGCCTTCGCCGAGGCCCTCGCGGCCCCCGTGTCCGCCCCGTCGCTTCGCCAGGAGTTCCCCGATCTCTGGGCCGTGGACCTGGGCCTCTGGCGGCAGCTCGGCGCCGACACCCCGGACCTCCGGGCCCTGGCGCTGGCCTGGCTCTCCAGTCCCGGCCGCCGGCTCGTTCAGGACTTCTCCGTCCTGCGGCATGTCCCCGCCAGACGCGATATCGGCGCCTGTGACTTCTCCCCCCAGCGGCTGCTCGAGGCCGCGGGCCCACTCCCCGTCCAGGCCCCTTCCGAGCCGGGCGAGGGCTCCTGGTACGAACTGCACGCGGCGGTTCCGGGCCTCGCGCTCGACAGGTGGAAGCCCGCGACCGACGACGTCGGCACTGTCCTGCAAATCCTCGAGGGCCGCCGGGGAGACCCCGTCTTCCTCCGGGGCGCCGCGCTCGCCTGGCTGCTGGACAGGGCCGCCGCCAATCCCTCCTACGAGCTCAATGGGCTCCGCCGCGACCTGCGCGTGGACCTGCTGCCCTCCATCATCATCGGCTTTCCCGATCCCCAGGACGGGTCCCGTCACCTGCCGCTTCGCTCGGCGGCCCGTTTCGAGACCGCGTGTCTCCTCCAGGCCTCGCGCCTCGTGTTTCGCCGGGACGAGCAGGACGTGGCGCGCTGCTGGAGCCTGGCTCGATGGATTCAGTCCTGTACCTTCCGCAGCCCCTTCTTCGGTATGGACGAGGAGGCGATCGCCGCCCGTCTGAACGCGTTGTTGCCTCCGGTGTCCGTGGCGGCGGCGAACCGCCGGGACGTGCTCGAGCCCGAGTGCTTCGGGGAGGGGGACGAGGGGCTGCGGCTCGAGGAGTTGGCACTCGTCGCGGGGGTGGTACGGCACTACTGGCCCGAGGAGGTGCCACGCCAACCCCAGTTGCTTCCTACCCCTCTGCCATTGGTGCAGGCTTTGCGCCGGCTGGCCTTGCGTACACTCAACCCGGGCGAGCAGCGAGCCGAGCAACGCCTCCGGTGCTTCCAGCAGGGGGCCTCGCCAAGTGGCGCACGCCCGCAGACCCTCGAGGTGGTGGAGAATGGGCTGGGTTGGAGTGCCCACCATGTGGCGCCTCCCCTGGTGGCGCGCTGGTTGATGACCCACCACCGGCTCGCGTGGTTGGAGCAGGCGCCGCCCGAGGTGCGGCGGGAAAGTCTGGACCTCTTCGAGCGGGAGCCGGAGCGCCATGCGTGGGTGGCCTTCGCCGTTCATTCCGAGGGCTCGCGACTCGACTCGGCGGCCCGTTCCGAAGTGGCGGCGGTCTGGCGGCGCGTCGTGCAGGCCACGGGAGGACGCCTGGGCTCGAGAGGGGCCCTTGCCTTGATGGCGGTGGGATTGCTGGAGCAACTCGCCCCCGAAGACGCGCAGCGGTTGCTTCCGCTGGCGCGTGAGGCCGAGCCCGTGTGGCGCTATCGCGCGCTCGAAGCACTCGCCAAGGCGGCCGAGGCGGGGGGGCACCTCGGGACGTGGCGCGACGCCATGGAGGGGTTGTTGGAGATGATGGGCGATGAGCGTCTCAAGGTGGAGGAGCGGCTGGGGGCCGCGCAGCTCGCGCTGAAACAGGCCTCGGCGACTTCCCGGCCGGAGCTGTCTGGCTACCTTCCGCGCGTGGTGGCCGCGGCTGCTGTTCCTCCCTTCCGCCACAGCTCGCAACTGCAGCGCGAGCTGCGCAAGCTGGGTCTTTCTTCGTCGCTGGATTCCTGAGGGGGGGAGAAGTGAGCGGACGTCTGCGGTGTTACTCGTTCCATTCGGTGAAGGGGGGAGTGGGCAAGTCCACCCTCTCCGTGCTCACGGCGCTCGGGCTGGCGCGGCGGGGAGACCGTCAGGTGACCCTGGTGGACATGGACCTCACCGGCACCAGCCTCGCCGACGTGCTTCCGCTGGAGGCGCCCGCATGGCCGGGAAACACTTCCGCCCTGCGACTGCTGGAGCCGCCCGCCGGTTTCCACTCCCGCGAGGCTACCCGTGAGCGGATGGATGACCGGGAGCTCCTCGCCCGCCAGCAGATTGCGCGCGACCCGGAATCCTCCGGGGCCTTCGAGGCCCGTGGCGTGCCCTTCCTCAACGACTTCCTGCTCTTCGCGACCCCTGACTGGGACGAGCAGCGGGAGATGCCCGTCGCCTCGGTGCTCTGGCGCATGCAGGACGCGCCCGAGCAGGCGCTGCGCGTCATCCCCAGCAGTGCCCTGCCC
The DNA here is from genome assembly GCF_057119385.1 of Archangium sp. NCBI lineage: Bacteria > Pseudomonadati > Myxococcota > Myxococcia > Myxococcales > Archangiaceae > Archangium > Archangium sp. The sequence continues at coordinate 117,545 of NZ_DBNGVP010000023.1, forward strand.
TCGGACCTGGAGCGCATCCTTCCCGTGGTCTTCGATGAGAACCACTCGGGCTTCCTGGAGAACCGGCTGGAGTATCTGCTGGATGCGCTGGTACCCGAGCAGGGGGAGTCCGTCGTCGTGATGGATACGCCTCCCACCATCCCGGGCTTGTCCCGCTCGGTGCTGAGCCTGGCGCTGCGGCTGTCCAAGCCGCACAAGCAACACCTGGCGGAGCAGGGCGGGATGCCCGAGCGCTTGGAGGCGGCGCCCGTGGAGTGGACGGCGTTCGTGGTGGGCAGCATGGACCATCAGGACATCCGCGCCGCCAATCGCTGGCTGTCGCTCGTCCTCCCGGAGGAGCGGCCGCGAATCCGCTTCCTCGTCAACCGCATCCCCCCGGGAGATGAGCTGCAGATCCGCGGGATGCTCGAGGACATTCTCGAGAGGGAGAACGCGGCGGGTATCCTGCTCGATGCGGTGACCGTGAGGGAGGACGTGGCGCTCCAACTCTTCCGTTCCCGGGAGCTGAAGGACCTGCCCCCGGATGCGCTGGACTTCCTGGGAGGAGTGTAGGCCGGTGGAGTGCTCGGAATTCATCAGCCGGTTCAGGCACCGGCCTTTGCGTCACCAACCCAGGCCCTTGCGGCCGCTCGGGCTGGGGACGCGGCTGGACATTCGTCCCATGCGATTCGCGGTCGGATTGGAACGCCCGATCCATTGGGAGCGGCTCGCGGACGCGCGGTCGGCCCCGAGCCGGGTCGCCTTCTACCTGGGCCGGGTCAAGGAGGTGGACGAGCGCGAGGTCCTGGCGCTCGTCTGGGAGTACCCGAGTGGCCGCGAGTCGCTGGCCTCGCTGTTGGTCAGGGTCGACTTCAAGGGAGAGCCGCCCGTTCCAGGCAGCCTGCTGCGTATCTGGACCTGGGTCGAGCTGCCCGGCAGGGGCGCTCGGCGGCAGCGGCGCAAGGTCGAGGTGGAGCCGCTCCGGCTGTCCGAGGCGGCTCAGGAGGAACTGGACTCATTCCTGGCCTCCCTGGAGGCGGAGGAGCCGGAGCGGAGTGAGGATGATCCCTGACGGAACGCGCGTCCCCAAGCCGCCGCAGCCCATTCCAGAGCGCATCCTCCCCAGTCACCTCGCTCCCCAGTCGCTGAGCGTGGTGGTCTTCGGGCCCGGCCACGGCGAGGCTATTGTCGTGGTGCTCCCCGATGGCACGGTGGGCGTGGTCGACGGTTGCCGCGAGCCCACGGTGCTGGACCCCGTCCGGGAGTTCCTGGAGGAGTTGTCTCGGGAGCCCGGCCGTCAGGGGCAGCCCCTGCGTCTTGGGTTCGTCTGCATGACTCATCCCCACGAGGACCACTATCGAGGCCTGGGGCGACTGCTCGAAGCCTTCCGGGGCCGGGTCGAACGGGTATGGCGGACCCCCGATGTTGGAGACAGGTATGTCAGGTCCTGGCTCCAGTTCCTGAAGCATACCCAGAAGGACCGTCGCCTCACGCCCGAACCTGATGACGTCGAGGGACTTGCTCGCATCATGGCCGAGATGCGGTTGGCCACTCAGGAGCACGGTGCGAAGTTCCTTCAGCTCCAGCACCGGATGCAACTCATGGAAGGAGTGATGGAGGGTCATCCGATCCGCATCCTGGGTTGCGGACCGGCGTCGAGAGACCTGGATACGGCGCAGATCACCCTGTTGGGTGTGCTCAAAGGCCTGAAACGGGGAAGGAAGCCTGGCCACTTCGATCCGAATGCCGCAAGTGGAGCGCTGCTGATTGAATGGGGTCAGGCCCGGGTGTTGCTCGCGGGTGACCTTCTCTGCCGCAAGGGCTCGTTCCAGGGCTGGGAGGAGGTGTGTGACGACATCCCTGGGCCCGTCCAGGTCATCAAGGCCGCGCACCATGCCTCGCTGGGTGCTCACCACGATGCGCTGTGGACACGGCTACAACCCACGCTGGCCATCGTGACGCCTTTTCTTCATGCGAAGGGACGTCAGCCACCTCGCCCGAAGCAGATTACCCGGCTCTCCAGGGACAGTGTGGTGGCCATTACCTCGGAACCCCGGTGGCGAAGGGCATCCACTCATCCCCGTCCTGTCTTTGGGACATCGCGGATGCGTCGTGGAGCAGACCCTCAAGTGACCACAGGAGGCTTCGCCAACAATGCGATGTCCCAGGTGCCCACTGGGGGCGAGGCTGATGCCCGCAACGCCGTGGCTGTTTCTCTGGATGCGACTGGCAAACTGCTCCGCTTCGTGCTCGCGGGCAGGGCTGATGTCTACGAGCCTTCCGCTGGCACCTACGGGACGCCGTAACGTCGTGAATGGGGTAGATACCTTGAGCCTGCCCCGGGAGTAGTGGGGCTCGTGGGTAGGGTCTCGGGTGGGGAACCCGGGGGACGGATACCCTCACCCCAGCCCTCTCCCAGGGGGCGAGGGGGCATCCACGGGTACAAACCCTTGAAATCAGGAAAACTTCTGCCTGCCAGAGGGCCCACCGGGGGAGTCTGGCTCCGATGTGTCTCGCCCCCGAAGCCTGGGGTACGCTGGACCCCGACTCACTTTTTTCGAAGGTGGATGCCCGTTTGACCCGTGCCGATGGCAGCAACCGCTCCGCGGTTCGCGCTGACAGCCCTCTCTTCGGCGAGCTCCTGCTCAAGCTCGGCATCGTCACGCCCAATCAGATCGAAGAGGCGCTCGCCCTCCAGTCGCTCAACGGCCAGCGGCTCGGCGAGGCCCTCATCTCCCTGGGCTACGTCACCCGCGAGCAGATTCAAGACGCCCTGGGTGAGGCGCTCGGCCTGCACAACGCCCCCCAGGGTTTCACCCCCGTGCAGCCTCCCCTGGGCGAGCTGCTCGTGGGCCTCAAGTACCTCACCGTCTCCCAGCTCGACGAGGCGCTCGCCCTCCAGCGCCGCACCGGCCGCAAGCTGGGCGAAATCGTCGTCGAGCAGGGGTACTGCTCCTACAAGCAGCTCTACGAGGGGCTCGGCCTGCAGAACCGCGTCTCCGGCCGCCAGGAGCCTCCCGCCCGCGCCCAGCCGTCCCAGGAGGGCGGCCACCACCGCGTCATGGTCGTCGACGACAGCCCCCTGGCCTGCGCCTTCGTGCAGGACGGGCTCGTGTCGCTCGGCTACGAGGTCATCTGCTTCCAGGACCCCTACGAGGCCCTCGAGCAGGTGGGCAAGGTGCAGCCGGCCATCGTCCTGAGCGATTTGGACATGCCCGGCATCGACGGCATGGAGCTGTGCCGCCGCCTCAAGGAAGGCCCCAGCCGGGCCATGCCCGTCATCATCCTCACCGCCAACGACAACGACGCCGAGCGCGTGAAGGGCCTGCGCGCGGGCGCGGATGACTACGTCAACAAGTCCGCCTCCATGGACGAGCTCGCCGCGCGCATCGAGAGCGTCATGCGCCGCACCGGCGAGACGGAGCGGATGCGCAAGCTCTTCGCCCGCTACACCTCCGACGCCGTCGTCGAGGAGATCCTCAAGAGCCCCGACTCGGTGGTGCTCACCGGCGAGAAGCGCGAGGTCACCATCCTCTTCGCGGACATCCGCAACTTCACCGGGCTCGCGGACAGTCTGCCTCCCGAGCAGACCGTCGGTGTGCTCAACCAGGTGCTGGGCGGGCTGTCCGACGCGGTGCTCACCTGCGGCGGGACGCTGGACAAGTTCCTCGGGGACGGGCTCATGGCCGTCTTCGGCGCGCCCGTGTTCCGCGAGGACGACGCGCTGCGCGCCCTGCAGTCCGCGAAGATGATGATGGCCTTCATGGTCGAGCTGCGCCAGCGCGCCGAGGCCGAGTGGGCCACCACCCGCCAGGGCCGTCCCCTCACGCTCGAGCTGGGCATCGGCATCAACTCGGGCATGGCCGTGGCCGGCAACATCGGCGGCGCCATGCGCACCGAGTACACCTGCATCGGCGACTCGGTGAACGTGGCCGCGCGGCTGTGCGCCCTCGCGGGGCCGGGGGAAATCCTCGTCGGCGAGCGCACCGTGGAGCTGCTGGCCGGCCACGAGTCCGGCTTCGAGGAGCTGCCCCCCGTGCGCCTCAAGGGCAAGCCCCACCCCGTGCCCCTCTTCCGCGCCCTCTGGTAGGCGCGGGTTTCCGGGGTTCGCGGGTTGACAGAGCGTGTGGCCTTCATTCACCCTGGAAGGCCCACTACCCGGTCGGAAGGGACTGCCATGACGACGAAGGTCGAGAAGAAGTTCCCCCGCAGCAAGGTCATCGAGCGCCAGCAGGAGAAGGCCCGCGAGGTCGTCGAGCTGGACGAGAGCACCCTCGAGGGCGTGCGCGGTGGGAGCGCCCGGTACGGCCTCCCGCCCCCGCCGGTCGAGCTCTCCCTGGAGAGCTAGTCTCCCTCTCCCGTTCGCGCGCCCCCGCCCATGCCACCTCCGGCCGTCCAGCCCCGCACGGCGTATGCCGTGTGGGAGCTCACCCTGAAGTGCAACCTCGCCTGTGGACACTGCGGCTCCCGGGCGGGGGACAAGCGCAACGACGAGCTCTCCCCCCAGGAGGCGCTCGACCTGGTCCGCCAGCTCGCCGAGGTGGGCATCCAGGAAGTCACCATCGAGGGGGGAGAAGCCTTCCTCCGTCCGGACTGGCTCGAGATCGCCAGGGCCATCACGGACGCCGGCATGCGCTGCACGATGACGACGGGCGGCTATGGCCTGTCACGCGACACGGCGCGCAAGATGAAGGACGCGGGCATCGCCCACGTCTCCGTGTCGGTGGACGGCCTCGAGGCCACGCACGACCGCATTCGCGGCAAGCCCCGCTCCTTCTTCTTCTGCTTCCAGACGCTGGGCCACTTCCGCGAGGTGGGCCTGCCCTTCAGCGCCAACACGCAGATCAACCGCCTGTCCGCCCCCGAGCTGCCCGCGCTCTACGAGCGGCTGAGGGACGCCGGCATCCGCGCGTGGCAGGTGCAGCTCACCTCGGCCATGGGCAATGGCTCGGACAACGCGTGGATGCTGCTGCAGCCGGCGGAGCTGCCGGACTTCTACCGGATGCTCGCGCGCATCGCGCTGCGGGCCCGCGAGGAGTCCCTCGTGGCGCTGACGCCCGCCAATGACATCGGTTACTTCGGCCCGTACGACGACCTGCTCTTCGCGAACGTGGGCAAGCTGTGGGCGGGCTGCAATGCGGGCCTGTCGGTGCTCGGCATTCATGCCGATGGCGGCATCAAGGGCTGCCCCACGCTGCCATCCGAGTACGTGGGCGGCAACATCCGCCAGCAGCCGCTGGCCGATATCCTCGAGTCGCGCGAGTTGACCTTCAACGTGGACGCCGGCACGGAGAAGGGGACGGCGCACATGTGGGGGTACTGCGGGAGCTGCAAGTACGCCGCGGCGTGCCGGGGCGGGTGCAGCCAGCAGGCGCACGTGCTCTTCGACAAGCGGGGCAACAACCCGTTCTGTCATTACCGCTCGCTGGAGCTGGCCGGGCGCGGTCTGCGCGAGCGCATCGTTCCGGGCACCCCGGGACCGGGCCGGCCCTTCGACCACGGTGTCTTCGATCTGCTGGTGGAGCCGGTGGACGCGCCCTGGCCCGCGGAGGACACGCACCGCTTCACCTACGAGCGCGTGCAGTGGCCCGCCGGTTGGGAGGCCTTCTCCTTGTGACGGAGCGGCTCGGACGCCGGGTCGGGCGTCCCGCTGGGACTCAGGTCCAGCGGAAGATGCGCAGCGATACGGCGAAGGAGACGGCGCACCAGAGGCTCAGCACCAGCAACTGTCTCCACAGCAGCACCAGGGGGGTGCCATCCAGCAGGATGCCGCGCAGGCCATCATTGAGCGCGGTGAGGGGGAGCACCCGCGCCACTCCTCGCAGCCAGGCGGGAAAGCGGTCCACCGGGAAGAAGACGCCGCAGAGGATGGTCATCGGCAGGAGGATGAGGTTGGTCAGGCCGTTGGCCATCTGCGGGTTTCGCGCGCGGCTGGCCACCAGCAGCGCCAACCCTCCGAAGCAGAGCGAGCCCATCAATCCGAAGACGATGAAGGCCACCAGGCTCCCGGACACCCGCACGTCGAAGACGAGCCACGAGAAGGCCAGGACGAAGAGGATCTCCACCACCGCCTGTACGCAGCGCCAGAGCACAAAGGAGAGCAGGAAGTGGCCGTGCCGCATGGGCGTGGCCGACAGCCGCCGGAGCAGCTTCCCGGTCCGCATGCCCACGATGGCCATGCCCACGCTCCAGAGCCCCGAGGACATGAGCGAGTAGCCGAGCATCCCCGGAATGAAGAAGTCGATATAGCGGTGTCCCGAGGCCCGCACGGGGTGCTCCCTCACCTCGGGCCGCTCCGGACCGCCGTGCATCTGCCCGAGTACGTCCCTCACCGCCAGGCGCGCCGTGCGCCCATCCGGCTGCAGGGAGTCGACGAAGATGTCCGGGGGCTCGCCGGGCACCAACACCAGCGCCGCCTGGCCTTTCCTCAGCGCGTCGAATGCCTCGGCCCGGGGCAGGCGCATGGCCCGCAGGTCCGCGGAGGCCTCGAGCCGTGCGGCGAATACCTCCGCTTGCGGTCCCTCCACGACGGCGACGGTGAGCTCCGGCAGCCCCCGCGCGCGGAAGGCGAGCCCGAGAATGAGCGCGGTGAGCAGCGGGAAGGCGAAGGTCCAGAAGAGCGCGGTGGGCTCACGCACCAGGGCGCGCACCCGGAAGAGCAAGAGGTGCCAGAGCGGATGCCGGTGCTTCATGGGCACGTGTCCTCCAGCGGGCCGTGGCCGGTGAACGCCAGGTAGACGTCCTCCAGCGTCACCTCTCGGGAGACGGCCGGCGGGTGCCCTCCTTCCAGCGAGGCAATCAGCTCGGAGGGCCTGCCCTGCGCCACGATGCTCCCCCGGTCCAGGATGACCACCCGGTCACAGAGCCTCCTCGCCTCTTCCAGGTAGTGGGTGGAGAGCACCACCGTGCGTCCTCCGGCCCGCAGCTCCTCCAGCAACTCCCAGAGTGTCCGGCGGGAGCGGGGGTCCAGTCCCGTGGTGGGCTCGTCGAGGAAGAGGATGTCTGGATCTCCCACCAGCGCCAGCGCCAGGGACAGCCGCTGCCGCTGTCCGCCCGACAGGTGCATCACGTAGTCCCCGCGCTTGTCCTCGAGCCGCACCCGGGCGATGGCCTCCTCCACGCTGAGGCCGTGGGTGTGGAAGGAGTGGAAGAGCGCGAGCGTCTCCTCCACGGTCAGTCTGTCGTAGAGCCACGTCTGTTGCTGGGCGACGCCGATGCGCGCCCGCAGCTGCTTCGCGTCCTTCTTCCAGCACAGGCCAAGCAGGTGCACCTCTCCCTCGGTGGGCGTCTGGAGCCCCTCGAGGATCTCCAGCGTGGTGCTCTTGCCCGCTCCGTTGGGGCCGAGCAGCCCCATGCACTCGCCCCGGGCCACGTCCAGCTCGAGCCCGTTCACGGCCAGCGTCGCGCCAAAGCGTTTGACGAGCCCCCTCACGGTGATGGCGGGCGGGACCGGCTCCTGCATCACGGCCCTCCCCGGGGCGCCCGTCCGAAGCAGAGCGTCAGCAGCGTGGACTCCGCGCTGCCATCCAGGCCGAGGAGCTGGTTGAGCTCGTCATCCCCCCAGCCTCCCGCCATGCAGGAGCGGATGCCCTGGCACTCGGCTAGCAGCGTGAGGTTCTGTCCCAGCATCCCCGCTTCCATGAGGACGAAGCGGTAGCCCCGCTCGTGGTACTTGAACATCGTGCGCTCGAAGACGCCGCTGACCACCAGGTGGAAGGCGGAGGGCGAGCCCATTCCCCACTCCCGCTCCATCCGCAGCATGCGCTCGGCCTGGTCCGCCACCTCGAGCGCCTCCAGGGCGTGTTGCGCGACACGGTAGTGGTAGAGCCCCGGGGCCAGTCCCTCCACGCGCTGCACCACCAGGTAGAGCTCGAGCGGATAGAGGGCTCCCGCGCTGGGAATGGCGCGCAGGTACTGCGTCACTCCTTCATCCAGCTTCAGGGTGCCCGTGATGCCGTACGAGAGTTGCAGCAGGTTGGCCAGCTCCTGGAGGGTGACGGACTGGGCCGGATCGAACTCCCGGGTGGACCGGCGGCCCACGATGACTTCCTGGAGTCCGCGCTCCAACTGCAACGCCGCCCGGGGCAGCTCCACCTGGGGACACCCGGGATGGTTCTTGTAGGAGCTGGCCACCCGCCGCAGCAGCCCCTCGTCCTGGAGCTGGCTGATCCGCCGGCCCAGCTCGTGCCGGGTCTGGGGCGTGAACTTGGAGTTCTCATGGAACAGTGAGCTCAGGGGCGGCTCCCGGCGCCGCATGGCCTGTTGGCGTTGCTGGAGGAGGGGTTGGGTTCTGCGCCTCATGTCGGATACCTCAGGGGTAGGGATGGGGATAGGGGTTGAGCTGCGTCTCGTCCGCCGGCTCGCTCCGGTAGCCGAGCCGGACGGGGACGTCGTACAGCCGCTTGCCTCCCAGGAAGGGGTAGCGGTGATCGGCGTGGAGCTGCTGGAGCTCCGGGGTGACCACCCGGACGACCCTCAGCCCCAGCGCGGCGATGTCCGGCGTGGTGAGCTCCACGACGACTGCCTCGTAACCCCGGCGCTCGAAGCGCTGGACGAGCTCGGCGAGGTCCGTGGCCGCGTCCCGCGACTCCCAGCGGGGAAGCTCCTCCAGGGACACCTCCGACGTCACCCGCTCTTCCACCGAGAGCAGGTGCGGCCTCAGCTCCTCCGCGACCGTGTACAGCCGGCAGGAGAAGGGGAAGTCGACCACATTGGAGAAGTCGGCCGCGGGCCTCCAGTGTGGATCCCTCTCCATCAGCCACAGCACGTACGGCCGGGTCTGGACCGTCTCCATCAGGGCCTTGAGCGTGGCCTGGCCCCCGTCCAGCCGCGTCGCGCCTCCGACGATGTAGAGGGGGCCCCGGGCGGACGGGCAGGCCAGCATCGAATACGTCGTCGGCACACCGAGATCGCTGGTGATGTCATAGGCCCGGTACTCGTAGCCCGGTGCCTCGAGGTGCTGATGGAACAGCTGGCCGGCGCGCGTGCTCCGGGAGGCGTTGCGCAGCTGGATGCGGCGCACCGGGAGCGAATTCATCCAGAAGAGGGTGAAGGCATCCCGCTCCATGCATTCCTGGAGGCCGGAGACGATGGCTCCTTCCAGCGAGGAGCCGGTCGCCAACCCGGTCGAGATGGTGGGGCCCACGTCCGGCTCGTCCGCCTTGAGGGTGTAGGGCATGTAGACGCGGGAGGCGGGAACCAGCAACGGCTTGCGGCGGACGAGCGAGTAACCCCAGACCCAGGAGCAGGGGGCATCCTCCGAGAACCTCGGATAGGGAAAGCCCGGCGTCTCGTATTGGCGCTCGGAGAAGAGCGCGAAGCGCTCGGGCTCGAGCATCTCATGGTGCTGGCGGAGCTCCCGGTAGGAGCCGCGGACGATGTGGTCGGGCACCACATAGGCGGCGCAGTATCCCTCCACCAGCTCGCCCAGGGCGGACACCGCGGCCTCCTCGGGGCTGAAGCCCGCGCCGCCGGCGATGGGCCTGCTGGGGCGCATCCCCTGGGGTCCCAGGAGCGCCGTTTCGACGTTGTACAGGTAGACGAGGGGCTCTCCGGCATGCCGGGGCATCGGGGTGAGCTCGCCCCCGATTCCGACCCGGGGACTGAGCAGCGACTCCATCCTCCCGAGCAGTTCCGTGAGGGCGCTTGTTTTCTGGGCCTGTGGGTTCATGGGTTCTTTCAGGCCCGGGGCCCCCGGCTCGACCGTCCGGGAGCCCACGGGTGATGAGGGGTTGAGGAGGGGAGGGGGAAGGGCCGCCTACTTCTGCTCCCGGTTGGCGGCACTGCAACAACACGCGATGCCGCAGCCGGCACCACCGCCGCAGCCACCGCCGCCGCAATTGATGGTCCCACAGGCGGGAGCGGAGGGCATCGTCTCATCCCTGGCGGACTCCGAGACCCACTCGAGCGAGAGTGGGGAATCCGAGGGGGGGGCGGGCATCGACTCGTGAAGGCATAGGGGCTTGCTCATGAGGGACTCCTTCAGTTGGGCCGGGTGATGGCCGACGCGGCCGACCACCCGCTCAGGCTGAGTGGGAGGAGGGCCCGGTGTGATGGGCCGTGACCGGCCCGGTCGTCCGCCTGGGCGATGCCCGCCAGGGAGCCCTGGGCGGATTCCTGGCCAGAGGGCGCCTGCGGCTCGAGGTGCAGGGACCCTCTGGTTTCATGAGACACGCCGGCACGGGCTAGCGGGACTCACGCTTGGCGGCACTGCTGCTGCTGCCGGAGCCGCAGCCGCCCCCGCCGCCGCAGCCGCCCCCGCCGCCGCCCCCGGTGTTGCCGCCGCTGCAGGAGGGCGCGGCCGGGCTGTACATCTCGTCCCCGCCGTACTCGGAGACCCACTCGAAGGCGAGCGAGGACTCCGGTGCGGTGGCCGACCTGGTTTCTGGGTACTGGTTGTTCATGTGCTGCTCCTTGTCTACGGATGGCTTCCCGGGGAATCCGGATCAGCCATCCAGAGAGAGCAGAAGGTCGTTTTCTGTGAGGGTCCGTGCCCGCGCGGTTCCCCCTCAGCGTGGGAGCAGGAGGCGCGCGGCCGGGGTGGGGCTCACAAATGGTGATCCGTGCATCACCCTCCAGGAACGTGACGGGCATCCGCCCGTGACCGCAAGGAGCGTCCCTTCCATGCCATCCCAAGCCCTTCAGCCCATGAGTGATTCCTTCGAGAGCTCGAGGCCGCGCCTGGCGCCGGCCGTGAGTGTCGTCCAGGATGGGGCGGACACCTGCTACCTCATGATGACGGGCAAGGAGCTGCTGCGGTGTCATGGCCCGCTGGTGCCTACGCTGATGACGCGGCTGTTGCCCCTGTTGGATGGCACCCGCAGCGTCGCGGAGATCCGCGAGGCGCTCGAGGGGACGCTCGAGGCGGAGCGGGTGGAGGAAGTGCTCCGCCTGTTGCTGCGCCACCACCTGCTGCTGGACGCGGGGCCGGAGCAGGAGCTGTCCACGCAGGAGCGGGCGGCGTTCGGGAGCCTGCTCGCGTTGCTGGCGCGCAGCACCCCCCAGCCCTACCGGGTACTGGAGCGCTTGCGCCGGATGCGCCTGGTCGTGGTGGGGGACTCGGAGCTCGCCCGGGAGGTGGTGGAGGCCCTGGCGGAGTGCGCCGTGGGGGCGATCGACCTGGTCTCACCGCGGGAGGCGTGGGCGGAGCTGAAGCTGGAGCTCCCGGTCCGGCTCCGCCACGTCGACCCCGGACAGCTGCAGAACATCGTCCCGGGCGCGGAGCTCGTCATCGGGGTGCAGGATGGGGAGTTCAACTTCACCCGGCAGATGCGGGAGCTGAATCGCCTGTGCTTGCGGCTGGGGGTGAGTTGGCTCCAGGTCCGGCTGACGCTGGAGGCGGAGGGGTGGCTCGGCCCGCTTCATACCCCGGACACCGCCTGCTTCGAGTGCATGGACCTGCGCATGAAGAGCAACCTGCGCACCTGGCGGGAGCACGGCCTGCACGAGGAGCAGGTCGAGCAGGGACTGCTGATGGGCCGGCGCATCGGCTTCAGGCCCTTGCAGCGGCAGCTCGCCGGGGCGCTGGCTGTCGAGGTCCTGCTCCACCTGACGGGGCTCGAGACCTCGCGGCTGGTAGGCAGAAGCCTGGTGATGGATGCCCTCTCCCAGGAGAGCAGCCTGCATCCCGTGCTGAAGCATCCCGGCTGCCCCGCGTGCGGCAGGCCACCCGAGGCGCGGCTCCACCCGTGGGGCGAGGAGGACATCCGCCTGGACAGGACCTTGTTGCCTGACTCCGCCGCGGCGCCGTGAGCCCGCGCGGCCGGAGGCGCTCAGAAGGGCGGCCGGCCCTGGCGGTAGACCTCCTCGCTCTGCCAGTCGGCGCGGATGATGGAGTACAGGTACATGTCCATGTAGCGCCCGTGGAGGAAGGAGACGTTGCGGTAGATGCCTTCCTTGCGCATCCCAATGGCCTCAGCCGCACGGCACGAGGGCTCATTGCCCACGACGATGGTTGCCTGGACGCGCTCCAGAGGCAGGGCGTTGAACAGATGGTTGATCATCAAGCAGGCCGCCTGTGTCCCGACCCCTCGCCCACGGAACTGGGGGTGGATCTGCCCCCAGAGCTCGACACCCCGGAAGAGCTCCCACAGCGTGAACGGATTGAAGTAGCCCCCCACCCCCACGGGCGTGGGGAACTCCGGGTGGATGGCCAGGTACACACCGCCCCGCTCACGCGGGCCAGGGCGCTCCGAGAGCGTCTGCTCCCAATGCATGCGGGTCGTGGGCCAGACGTTGTAGAACTTGCCCAGATTCTCCGGGTTGCTGAACCAGTCCGCGAGGAACGCGGCATCCTCCACCGTCGCGAGCCGGATGCTGAAGTTTCTTCCGACGAGCACAGCACACCTCCTGGGGAATGCCCCCACAAGGAATGCATGCGCCGTGCGACCCGGGTCTCGCCTCGCGGGCCAATACCTTCTCCCGCAGGTCATCACCCGGGTGGGAAGCGTGGCACCCACGCTGGGGACGGGGAGGCTCAATCCAGGGAATGGCGGTGGCGAGCGGGTTGGGAGCGCCTGTCCCCGGCGTGGGACGCGCCGTGCTTCCGAGGGGGCGCGCACGACTGCTAACGTCTGGACGTACCCCCACCCTCCCGTGCCGCACCCTGAGGACTCCGTGACGCCGCGCCGCCGCCCCCACTTGATGGTCATCTTCCTGCCGATCGCCTTCGTGGTCATCGGCATCACCGTGTGGCTCGGCCTGCGCGGCAAGCATGATCCGGGCGCCGCCCAGGCCCACGCCGACTTCGCCCGCATCATCGCGGCGCTCGAGGCCTACCGCGCCGAGCATGGCTCCATCCCCGAGGAGGGTGACCTGTCCTTCCTCGTGCCCAAGTACCTCCCCGCCGAGCCCACCGACCCCTGGGGCCACCCCTACGCCTACGCCAGCGACGGCCAGCGGCCCTTCCTCCAGTCCTACGGGCAGGACGGGCTGCGCGGCGGCAATGGTCCCAATCAGGACCACACCAATCATGACGGCCACGCCGCCGTGGGGACGCGGTAGGCACCAAGGGTCGCGGGCCCTCTCTCGGGCGTAGACCCTCACCCCAGCCCTCTCCCAGAGGGAGAGGGGGCATACACGGGTTCAACTCTTGTTCCCCGGCACCCTCACCCCGGGGGGCTTGCCCCCCCTTTGAACGACGGGGGGCTCCTCTCCCGGCGGGAGAGGGGAGGAGCGTCCTGGTGGGGACTCTCGTGGCCGGGGGCCTCCTGGCCTTGCGTGCAATGGCCATCCTCCCGTCGAGGGTTCTCCTGGAAGAGGGCATTCCCCCTCGCGCCCTCGGTGGGAGGCTGTCATGGCCGTCGTGTGCGCAACCAACCTGTCCGAGGCCTCGGGCCGCTCCGCCCGTGCCGCCGCCGCCATCGCCACCCGGCTCGGCGAGCCCCTGTGGCTGCTCGGCGTCTTCCACACCGAGCACTCCTCCCGCCCCGCTCCCCGCGCCCGTGAAGAAGCCCGCGCCCGGCTCTCCGCCGAGGCCTCCCGGCTGCACTCCCTGGGCGTCTCCGTGGAGGCCTGGCTGTTGGAGGGCGCTCCGGGCACCGTGCTCGTGGAGGACGAGCGCGTCCGCCGCGCCCGGCTCCTCGTCGTCTCCGCCGACGGCTGGGGCCACCTCCCCGCCTGGCACCGCACCCCCGTCCACGAGCGGCTGGCCCAGCAGGCCCATGTCCCCGTGCTCGTGGTGCGCCACCAGGGGGATGCCCTCGTCGATTGGGCCCTGGGCCGGCGCCGCCTCCAGGTGCTCGCCGGGGTGGATGACTCGCGCGCCTCGGCCGCCGCCGTCGCGTGGCTGCACGAGCTGCGCCGCGTGGGCCCCTGTGACGTCCTCGCCGTCTCCGTGTGCTCTCCCGTGGAGGAGCGCGAGCGGCTGGGCATCCACACCCCCGTGCACCTCGAGCTGTTGGACCCCGTGGTGCGCCGCATCGAGGTGTTGGACCCGCAGGTGGAGCGCGTGCTGCTGCGCGAGCTGCGCGAGCGCGTGGGCGAGTTGCCCGGCGAGGGCCGTCTGGAATTGCTCCTGGAGCCCGGCTTCGGCCGCCCCGCGGACCACCTGCTGCACGTGGCGCACGCGCACGCCGTGGACCTCGTCCTCGTGGGCAACCACCAGCGCGGAGGCCTCGCGCGGCTGTGGCATGGCTCCGTGTCCGCCGGGGTGCTGCGCCATGCCGAGCAGTCCGTGGCGTGCGTGCCGTGCACCCAGCCCCCGGTCCGCAAGAGCGTCCCGCCCCGCAGCGTGCTCGTGCCCGTCGACTTCTCCGAGGCCAGCTCCCGCGCCATCTCCCAGGCCCGCTCGCTCGTGCGCCCCGGCGGCCGCGTCCACCTGCTCCACGTGCGCCGCCGCCGCCCCGAGGATCGCTCCTGGGTGATGGACCAGTACGGCGTGGTGCCCGAGCCCCCTCGCGAGCAGTCCGCCGTCCTCGAGCGCCTCAAGGCCCTGGTGCCTCGCGAGGACGGCGCCCCCGAGGTGCACTGGACCCTGGAGGGTGTCACCCACGACGACGTGGCCCGCGCCATCTGCCAGGCCACCGAGCGCGAGGGCGTGGACCTGGTGTGCCTGGGTACGTCTGACGCACCGGGTCATTCCAGCTACCTCGATGACGCGGTGGCCCGTACCCTCGTGGAGCGCTGCCGCCGCCCCGTCGTGGTCCTCCACGCCTGACCCGTCCCAACAGGTTTTCTCCCGCACCCCGTTGTTTTTGCAACTCCGTGGAAAGACTGGGGGATTTCCGCGTCCGGGGCCGGTTTCCGGGCCCCCGCACCGTTGCGGGGTTCGACGGGAAACCTGATTTGCGTTAGGCTTTCTCCAATAGCAGTCAACGACGGGGGAGGTCTGCCTTTGACACCGCGAGGGTACCGCGAAGAGGAGCTCGTAGCGAACCGCGCTTCCGTGCTCCTGAGCGGCGGCACGGAAGATGAGCGGCGCACGTGGGCGGCGACGGCGGCGAGGAACTTTGCCAAGGAGGGTCCGCTGGTGGAGGTCCGCCAGACCGAGCAGGTCGCCGAGGCCCTCAAGCAGCCCCGGGGGGTCGTCTTCATCCCCGATGTGGCCCGGCTGAGCATCCCCGCCCAGGGCCTCATCGTCCGCTGCCTCCAGACCCAGGAGGAGCGTCCCAAAATCGTCGTCGGCCTCTCCGGCGGCGTCGAGCAGGCCCGCACCAAGGGCACCCTGCGCGAGGACCTCCTCTACCGCCTCCACCTCGCCCAGGTGGACCTCACCACCGAGGGCATGCGCGAGCTCATCGCCCAGCGCCGCGCCCAGCTCGCCGCCGACGAGGCCGCCCGCAAGGCCGAGGCCGAGCGCCTCGCCGCCGAGAAGGCCGCTCAGCTGAAGGCCTCGGGCATCTCGATGAAGAGCTCGCGGATGCGCAGCAAGGTCGCTCCGCGCGCCACTTCGCCCAAGGTGACCCGCAGGTAACGCGGCGGGCCCTCACGGGGAGAACCCGGGGCCCGGATACCCTCACCCCGGGGGGCTTGCCCCCCCTTTGAACGACGGGGGGCTCCTCTCCCGAAGGGAGAGGGGTAGGGGGCTCCGTGTCACCGGGTGGCCCCGTGTCACTGGGTGGCTCCGTGCGCTGGGTGGTTCCTGGCGCTGGGGGCCTGGCGCTGGGGGCCTGGCGCGGCTTTTCGTCGCGCCGCTCAGTGCTTGTGCTTCTGGCCCCGCTTCGCCTTGAAGCCCGGTTTCTGCGCCGTGACCCGCTTGGGCGCCGCGGCCGAGGCCATCGTCTTGCGGCCCTGCGTCCGCGCCGTCTTGCGCGCCGTCTTCCGCTTCGCGGGGCTGGGCAGCTGCTCCTCCACGTCCGCCGAGACGATCAGCGGCTTGGGCGCCGGCTGCGCCTTCTTGATGCGCTCCTTCGCCGCCCGCGCCTCCTCCAGCACCCGCTCCGCCGTGGCCTGGGCCTCGGGCGAGACCTGCTTCCTCGCCGGACGCGCCACCTCCGGTGGCGGCCGGTACAGCGCCGGCTCCCGGCGCTGCTCCTCCATCACCCGGTCCTCACTCGTCGACCGCCGCGGTGACTCCCGCTCCTCCTCGGGCAGCCACTCCCGCAGCCGGTCCAGCGTCCTCAGGGCCGTGGCGGTCCCCTCCACCACCCACCACACTCCCCGGGTGCCCAGCCGCAGCGCCTCTTCCTTCACTCGTCCCACCAGGCGGGTCCCAATCATCGCCATGTGTCCCTTCCCTGTCCGATGTCTTTCCGGCCAAGGTATGCACGCGGGCACGGGTTGGAAGCACCGCGTCATTATTCCGTCCGTCCGTGGGGCCGTCAGGCCCTCCAGCGCCTGCCCGTCCGCCAGGCCCCTCTCGCGCAGGAGCGCTCCATGAGCCAGAACCCCACGGATGACCGGTTGGTGCTCACCCAGGGCAACATCACCCAGGTGGCCGCGGACGCCATCGTCAACGCGGCCAATACCTCGCTGCTCGGCGGGGGAGGCGTGGACGGCGCCATCCACCGCGCCGCCGGGCCCGGCCTGCTCGCCGAGTGCCGCTCCCTCCGCGGCTGCCCCACCGGCGAGGCCCGCATCACCGGCGGTTACAACCTCCCCGCCCGCCACGTCATCCACACCGTGGGCCCCGTCTGGCAGGGTGGCCACGAGGGCGAGCGCGGCACGCTCGCGCGCTGCTACCGCTCCGTCTTCGAGCTCGTCGAGCGCCAGGCGCTGCGCTCCGTGGCCTTCCCCTCCATCTCCACCGGCGCCTACCGCTTCCCCATCTCCGAGGCCGCTCCCATCGCCCTGCGTGAGATGCGCGCCGCCCTCGCGCGCCTGCCCCAGCTCGAGCGCGTGACGGTGGTGCTCTTCAGCGCCGCCGACCTCGACGTGTACCGCGAGGCGCTCGCCGCGGCCCCGACTCCCTGAGGGGGCCTCCTGGCCCACGTGTTTCCCGGTGACGGGGGCTACTCGCCGCTCTTCACCAGCCGCGCGGCGTCGCGCACCAGGCGCTCCACGTCGTCGTCGTGCTCGCTGTTGTAGTAGCCGCGGATCTCCCCGGTCCGGTCCACCAGCACGAAGTGCGAGCCGTGGAAGATGCTGGCGATGTCGTTCTCGTCCTTCCCCTCCTCGCGGCCCATGGCGATCTTGAAGCCGCCGACGATGGTGTCCTTGAGCTGCACGTAGTCGCCGGTGAGGAAGCTCCAGCGCGCGGGGTTCGCGCCATGCTTCTCGGCATAGGCGGTGAGCCGCTCGGGGGTGTCGTACTTCGGGTCCACCGAGAAGGAGACGAGCGCGAGCTCGCCCAGGTCCGCCGTCTGCTTCTGCACGCCCGCCATCTTCCGGGTGAAGACGGGGCAGATGGTGGGGCAGCGGGTGAAGATGAAGTTGGCCACCCAGGGACGGCCCTCGAGCTGCTTGAGGCCGAAGGGCTGGCCGTCCTGGCGCGTGAAGCTGAAGGCCGGGAGCCTGCCGAGCCGCTGCAACGGCTCCTGCCGGGGGCGCACCAGCCCCACCACGAGCAGCGCCAAGCACAGGGAGAAGCCCAGCCCCGCCCACAGGAAGGTGCGGGGAGGGCGCGGCGGATTCGGAGTCGGGACGTCGGTGGACATGGGAGTCGTCCCCGACTGCTAGCGGATGCGTCCCGGGTGCACAAGGCCACGGATTTCCGGGCCGCCTGCTTCCCCTCCGGGCGGCTTCAGGCTCCCCCGGGTGTCCGCTACTCCCACCTCGGAACGGCATGCGCCGGACACTCCACCGGCCACCCGCGAGCGGCCGCCCACGCGCTCTGGTAAGCCTGAGGCACAGGGGGCCCATGGCCAATCACGAGCCGTCCATAACTCCAACCGGGGGGCTGGAGCGCGGGGTGTCGGCGGGGTTCGATCCGCTGCTGGATGGCGTCACTGACGGCATCCTCGTGGTGGATGGGGGCTGGCGCCTGGTGTGGCTCAACGCCGTGTTCGAGCGGCTGCTGGGCCGCTCGCGCGAGCAACTGCTGGGACGGGAGTTGTGGGAGGTGCTGCCCGAGCTGGCCGAGAGCGCCTTCGCCCCGGCGTGGCGCCGCGCCATGGACGCGCGCACGCTGGTGTCGCTGGAGGACTTCTTCGCGCCGGGCGGGGTATGGCTGGAGTCGCGGGCGTTTCCCTCGGGCGAGGGGCTCGTCGTGTTCAGCCGGGACGTGTCGGAGCGGCGTCTGGCGGAGAACGAGCGGGTGCGGCTGTTGTCCGCGGAGCAGACGGCGCGCACGGCCGTGGAGGGCGAGCGCACGCGCTTCCAGGAGATGCTCATGTTGGCGCCCGCCGCCGTCAGCATCACCCGGGGCCCCGAGCACCGCTTCGTCTTCTCCAACCTGCTGCACCGGCGTTTCTACGGCGGCCGGGACATGGTGGGCCAGCCGGTGCGCGAGGCCCTGCCGGAGCTGGCGGGCCAGGGCGTCTTCGAGGTGATGGAGCGGGTGTACACCACGGGCAGCTCGTACGTGGGCCGGGCGAGGCCGGTGAAGGTGCCGCGCACGCCGGGGACGCCGCCGGAGGAGATGTTCTTCGACATCGCCTACCACCCGCAGCGCGACGCCGCGGGACGGGTGGAGGGCGTGGCCATCTTCGCCTACGACGTGACGGACCTGGTGCGCTCGCGCCGCACCGCCGAGGCGCTGGCGAGGGACCTGGGCCACAGCGAGGAGCGCTTCCGCTCGCTGGTGACGGCGACGTCGGACATCATCTGGGCCACGCCGCCCTCGGGCGAGTTCGTGGAGGAGCAGCCGGGCTGGAGCGCCTTCACCGGGCAGGCGCGCGAGGCGTACCAGGGCTGGGGCTGGCTGGACGCGGTGCACCCGGAGGACCGGGAGCGTTCGGTGCGCTCCTGGGAGGAGGCGCTGTCCACGCGCACGTCCTTCCAGGTGGAGCACCGGTTGCGGCACCAGGACGGCTCGTACCGCCACATGCTGGCGCGCGCGGTGCCGGTGCTGGAGAAGGACGGCTCGGTGCGCGAGTGGGTGGGAGCGCACCGGGACATCACCCGCCAGCGCCAGGGCGAGGCCGAGCGGGAGCGGCTGCTCGCGCGGGAGCAGCGCCACTCCGTGCAGCTGCAGGGGCTGGCGAGCGCCGCGCTCGTCATCAGCGAGGCGGAGTCCGTCGAGCACGTGCTCAAGGCCATCACCGAGCAGGCGCGCGAGGTGATTGGCGCGCACCAGGCCGTCACGAGCCTGACGCTGGAGGGCAACTGGTCCCAGGCCATCCACTCGGTGTCCATGTCGGACAAGTACGGGGCGTGGCGCGAGTGGAAGCAGTCGAGGGAGGGGACGGGCATCTACAGTTGGGTGTGCCGGTTGAACCTGCCCATGCGGCTGACGCAGACGGATCTGGAGTCGCACCCGGCGTGGCGGGGCTTCGGGAGGCACACGGCGAAGCACCCGCCGCTGCGCGGCTGGCTGGCGGCGCCGCTGGTGGGGAGGGATGGGCGCAACCTGGGCCTCATCCAGCTGTCGGACCGGTACGAGGGGGACTTCAGCTCGGAGGACGAGGCGATTCTCGTGCAGCTGGCGCGCATGGCGTCGGTGGCGATTGAAAACACGCGGCTGATGGCGGAGACGCAGGCGGCCAACCGCGCCAAGGACGAGTTCCTCGCGGTGATGAGCCATGAGTTGCGCACGCCGCTGACGGCGGTGCTGGGCTGGACGCAGATGCTGCGCAACCGGCAGGGCGACGCGAAGGCGGTGGAGAAGGGGCTGGCCGTCATCGAGCGCAACGCGCGCACGCTGGCGCAGCTGATTGAGGACGTGCTGGACGTGTCACGCATCATCACCGGGAAGCTGACGCTGGTGCGCAGGGGCGTGGAGCTGGTGGGGGTGGTGCAGGCGGCGGTGGAGGTGGTGAAGCCGCACGCGGAGCAGAAGGGGGTGGCGTTGTCGCTCGAGGTGGACGTGGGCGGCAACGGCACGGCGATGCTGGTGGGGGACCCGGGACGGTTGCAGCAGGTGTGCTGGAACCTGCTGGTGAACGCGGTGAAGTTCACTCCGGCGGGAGGGCGGGTGCTGGTGCGGGTGGAGCGCAACGAGCGCGAGCTGTGGGTGCGGGTGAAGGACACGGGGAAGGGGATTCGAGCGGACTCGCTGCCGCACCTCTTCGAGCGCTTCTGGCAGGCGGACGGCTCGGCGACGCGCGAGCACGGGGGATTGGGATTGGGGTTGGCGATCGTCCACCACCTGGTGGGGCTGCACGGGGGGCAGGTGCGAGCGGAGAGCGCGGGGGAGGGGAAGGGCTCGACGTTCACGGTGACGCTGCCGGTGCCGGCGGTGCTGCCCGAGACGAAGACGGATGCACTGCCAGGAGCGGAGGCGCAGGCGCCGGAGGTGAGGCTGGACGGGGTGACGGTGTTGCTGGTGGAGGACGCGGCGGACGCGCGGGAGTTGATTGCGCTGATGTTGCGCGAGCGGGGAGCGGTGGTGGGGACGGCGAGCACCGCGGCGGAAGCGATGGAGCGGCTGAGGGAGTCGCTGCCGGAGGTGCTGGTGTCGGACATTGGCCTGCCGGGCGAGGACGGGCACTCCCTGTTGAGGAAGGTGAGGGCGTGGGCCGAGGCGAGGGACCAATGGGTGCCAGCGATTGCACTGACGGCGTATGCGAGCGCGGAGGATGCGCGGAAGGCATATCGCGCGGGCTTCCAGGTGCACCTGGCCAAACCGTTGGAGCCGGGGACGCTGGTGGAAGCGGTGGCGCGGCTCGCGGGCCGCGGGGAGGCGGGCGCGCGGGTGGGGTGAGGCGCTCGCGAAGCGCGAAGAGGGTTACTGAGCGAGGTCGTCCAGAACGTCGCGGAGGGCGGTGGCGTTCAGGGCGCGATCGAACCAGCGGTCGAGGGTATCCAGGTCCGTGCAGGAGAGGATGCGTTGACGGGCGGCTTCGTCGACGTGCACGCCTCGCGCTTTGAGAATTCGCAGCACGTCTTCGGCACGGCCCTTGGCCAGGCCCTTTTCCATGCCTTTCTCGAGGCCTTGCTCCAAGCCCTTCTGGATTCCCTGCTCGAGCATCTCCTCGGCCCAGGTTCTCATCAGTTCCTCCGCTCGTTGCCCATCCAGGACTGAATGTAACACCCGCCGCGCCGCTGCGTGGACGGCCGCATCCCTCTCCACCCACAGCAGGTAACGAATGACGACCACCAGATGCTCGGCCCCCTCGGGAGCCGCCCGCACCTGCGCGAAGAGCACCGTCCAATCCGGTAGACGGTGAGCCAGTTCCCCGGTACGTCCGTAGCGCAGCACCCGCCACGCCAGGCGCGCCAGCGGCGGTCCCGAGCGCGCTCGCAGCGCCTCTTCCCGCTCGGCCATCAGGTCATCGAGCAGGTACTCGAAGCGCGGCACCAGCGCTCGCCACCGCTCCCGTTCCTCTTCATCCCCGTCCGGGATTTGAAAGAGCTCCTCCACCCGGCGCGGCGCCGTCCAGACTCCGTCGGGCCCGTGGTACATGACGAGCGGGATGATGACGGGCAGCAACGCGCTCTTCGGATGCTCCTGCCGCCAGCGCTCCACCTGGCGCACCACGTAGCGCAGCATGCGCAGCGCCATCCACCGGTCCCTCGTGAAGACGCAAACCGATAAAACGGCCGGAGAGGGGGATGGCGTGCTCGATGGTGACATCCTCTCCCTCCACCACGATCCGCTCGACGAGCAGGCGGACGAGCCGTTGGC